>DASXBH010000018.1:0-5336 GCA_036491775.1 Candidatus Acidiferrum sp. | reverse complement strand
AAGCGAAAACTAGGCTTCTTCTTCGACCAGGGCTTCGCCGTGGGCTGCCTTGTGGGCGGCGATGACTTTGTCGGCTAGTTCGTTGGGAACGTAATCGTAGTGAGAGAACTCCATGGAATAGCTGGCGCGGCCTTGGGTCATGGAGGTCAGGTCGGTGGCGTAAGAAAGCATCTCGGCGAACGGCACCTGGGCTTTTACAACGACGTTATGACCGCGGGTTTCGCTGCCTTCGATACGGCCGCGACGCGAACTGAGATCGCCCATCAAGTCGCCGGAATACTGATCAGGCGCGTAGACTTCGACGTGCATGACCGGTTCGAGCAGAGTGGGACGCGCAGTCTTCATGGCCTCTTTGAAGGCCAGCGAGCCGGCTATTTTGAAGGCCATGTCGGACGAGTCGACATCGTGATATTTGCCATCGTAGAGAGTGGCGCGGAAATCGGTGACCGGAAATCCGGCGAGATAGCCACGAGCGGCGGCTTCGCGAATGCCTCGTTCGACGGAAGGAATCCAGTTCTTGGGAATCGCGCCGCCGAAAACGTCGTCGACAAATTCAATGCCTTTGCTGCGTTCGATGGGCTCGAACTTGACGCGACAAACGCCAAACTGCCCGTGGCCGCCGGATTGTTTCTTGTGCTTCCCTTCGGCATCAGCGCGCCCGCGAATGGTTTCGCGGTAAGCGACCTTTGGCGGCTTGAGGGTCATATTGACGTTGTAGCGCTTCTGTAATTTAGCGACGACCACTTCGACGTGCTGCTGGCCGTTGCCGGCGAGAAGGAATTCTTTCGTTTGCGGGTCGCGTGAAAAACGCAAAGCTGGGTCTTCTTCCATCATTTTGTGAATAGCGACACCGATTTTATCTTCATCGGCCCTTGTCTTGGGTTCCACAGCGAAAGTGATGGAGGGTTCGGGAAGCTGAACCGGCTGGTAGAAAATATTTCCGCCATTTTTTTCGCCGAGGGTGTCGCCGGTAATGGTTTCTTTGAGCTTGGCAATGGCGCCGATATCGCCGGCATGGAATTCCTGAACTTCGGTGAATTGCTTGCCTTGGACCAGCATGGTGTGCTGAAAACGTTCGGGAAGATTGCGATTGAAGTTCTGCAGAGTGGCGTCGTTCTTGAGGACGCCGGTTTTCACCTTGAAATAATTAATGCGTCCGGCGAAGGGATCCGCCAGGGTTTTGAAGACAAAAACGGAGAGCGGCTGATTATCGTCGTACTTGCGATCGATGCGATCGCCTTTGCCATTGGGCTCCTTGAAACCGACTTGCGCGTGCTCGTCGGGATGCGGGAAAACGTCGGCGAGGAACGTAAGCAGGCTGGCGTTGCCGACATTGCGCGCGGAAGAGATCATGAGCACGGGAACAATCTTTTCGGCGACGATGGCCTTGCGCACCGCGGGAATCAAATCCTGAATGGGAATGGTGCCTTCGCGGAAAAATTCTTCCATCATCTCGTCGTCGCCTTCGGCAATCATTTCGACCAGCCGCTCGTGAGCTTCCTGAGCTTCATCGAGGAGCGCGTCGGGAATGTGTTCGATGGTGGCCTTGCCATCGCCGTCGGGCGTATAGAAATGCGCTTTCATGGAGACCAGATCGACTACGCCACGGAACGCTTTTTCGCTGCCGATGGGCATCTGCAGAGGAACAACGGTGCGGCCAAAAACCTGCTGGAGCGATTCGAGGGAACGTTCGAAGCTGGCGAGTTCGCGATCCATCCAGGTAAGTACGAAGGCGCGGGGGATGTCGTACTCGGCGCAATAATCCCAAACTTTTTCTGTGGTGACTTGAGCGCCGACGTGGGCGTCGACGGTGATGAGCGCGGCGTCGGCGGCGATGAGCGAAGCTTTCGTTTCGGTGATGAAGGTGGAGTAACCGGGAAGATCGATGAGATTAATTTTTACGAGGTCGCCGCCGCAGAGGGTGCAGGGCCATTCAGCGTGAGCGAGACCGGTTTGAATAGAAATTTTTCTGGCAATTTCTTCTTCGTCCCAGTCGGTGGGTGCCGTGCCATCCGCAACTTTGCCGAAGCGTTGAGTAGCTCCAGCGGTGAAAAGTAACGACGACACCAGTTGCGTCTTTCCGGTGCCGCCGTGGCCTACAATGCCAACGTTTCTGATGTCCTTGGTGGGATAGATTTTCATCACAGTCCTCCGCATAGGTGTGACCAACGAGGTCACCGGGCGAAGGTCCGCCGAGAAAAGAAGCAGGCGCGGGCCGGCGCCTGGCGAAGTTGGTTTTTTTGAAGGAGAGCGAGGCCCTACCTGGGTCCCGTGAAGCGGGGCGAAGGCGAAACGAATGAATCTCCCTGGTCCGCTCTTCTTGACGAGGGGATGCTAGCACAGGGGTATGGCTGGGGCAATGTGTTGCAGGTCACGGAGTGGGAGAGCTGAGGAAGTCGAGTTTAAGGGTCACGTGACTTCCTTTTAGGACTTCGACGTGCCGCAGCCAAGATACTGAACCCTTGGTATGCACGGAGAAAAGATGAGGACCGACGGGAAGAGTGAGCGTGGCGGGAATGTTACCGACAAATTTTTCGTCGACGAAGATTTCCGCGCCGGGAGGCTCGCTGAGGGTGATGGTGCCGGTGGCGTCGGATGCCGGAGCTGCGGGTGAAGAGGCAGAGTCGGTCGAAGGTGCGGAAAGATTTTGCGTAACGGCACGGGTTTGCTGCTGCGTGGGTGTCAGTTCGGATGGTTGCGGGTAGAAACGGCGAAGAACATCGAGCAAATCGCTGGAGCTGAGCGCGAAGCCGATGCCGGTGACATTTTTCTTGATGAGTTTTTGGGTATTGAGGCCGATGACTTCGCCGCGGGAATTAACCAGTGGGCCACCGGAATTCCCGGGATTGATGGGGGCGTCGGTTTGGATCCATGTGCCGGGGCCCGCGGAAGCAAATTTGCCGACGGCGCTGACGATGCCTTTGGTGACGCTGAAGAGCATGGCATCACCGGGACAGCCAATGGCGAGAACGGATTCGCCTTGTTGGACGGTGTCGGCTTCGGCTAATGCGACGAATGGGGAGATGAAATCGTGCGGAGGCGAGTCGATCTTGACTAAGGCGATGTCGAGATCGGCGTCGACGTAGACGACTTTGGCGTTGAGTTGAATGCCGCTGGGAAGAACAGCGAGGAGCGAGGTTTCGCCGCGGGCGACATGGGCGTTGGTGGCGATGACGCCGGTGCCGGTGACGAAGAAGCCGGAGCCGGAATGATCGAGAGCTTTGAGATAGACGACGGCGGGCTTGGTGCGCCGGACGATTTCTTCGAGAGAGAGTTCGGGTTCGAGGCTTGCGGGGCGCGCGGAGATGGGACGTGAGGCCACGACGCCATCGAAGGTAGAAGGAATGGAGTCGAGGTCGGCGTGGAAAGATGCAGCTTTCAGGAGCCAGTAGTCGCCGTGATTGCGGCCGTGAAGATCGATCCAGTGCATGGGACCTTCGGTGAGGGGAATTTCGCGGGTTGCGTAACCGGGAAGGGAGATGCGAGCGATCATGGGATGTTCGAGGCGCTGGCCGATGGAGGTGTGAGTGCGGTGGAAGAAGCCTCCGGGAAAATCTTTTTCGAAAGGCGTGGTGCCGGCGGCGACGCCGTCCAGTTCAACGGTGGCTCCAGGGGGAGTGCTGGTGATTTTGAGGGACTCGGCGTGGGAAGGCTGGGCACACAAAGGCAGCAATAGAGCGAATGGAAGGAGACGGCGGAGCAGCATGAGAGGAGTGCTGATGTAAGTATACTAAGGCGGTAATAAACATTCAAGTGAACGGGAGGAGGCAAAGGATCACCGCAGAGGTCGCCGAGGGGCCGCGGAGTTAGCGGAGGCACGTTGAGAGTTTCAGTGTGGCTGGCTCCCGAGTTTAGGAAGGGGCAGGCTTTGGCAAGTAGCCGGGGCAGGAGAGGACGGGGAGGGGCGGATATTTGGGGAAGCGGTGATCGGTTTGGGAGAGTTGGCATAGCAAGAAGGTAGAACCTTTCGATGACGAGATGAGCCGGGCGTGGAGGCAGTTGGCGCAAATCCCGGCTGGAGAGGTGGCGATTGGGCTGGAGTCTTCGAGTGCCATGAGAATTATTGGTGCGCGCTGAAAGTTCGAACTAAAACGGCTTATTCAGGTTTCGCAGGGTCGGCCGGTGCCGCGGCTGGAGCGGGCGGAGTTGGCTTGCCGAAGCGGGAGTCGTCCATGGGGACGTTGACTTCGATTTTATCGGCGGCGATTTTCTGGATTTGTTCGGTGCCGGGGGCGTCGGATTCGATCAGGAACGGGTACTTCAGGCCATCGACTTCGCGGAAATCGCGGAAGAAGGATTCCCAGGGAACATCCTTGTCGCCAACTTTGCGATTGCCTTCCCATTTAGAAATCAAATAGGTATCTGGGTCGAAGAGGAAAAAACTGGTGTCGCCATTTTTGTTGATGAGTTTGAGCTTGTAATCGGATTTGCCCTCGACGTCTTCCCGGCCAGCGTATTCGATTTTGTTGCCCTTGGTTTTGTAGTCGACGAACGGGCCTTCGAAGTCGGCTTCATCGAAAACGCCGCGAAGATCGGCTTCGCTCATGGCCGTGACGGAGGGCGTCGGGCCAAATGGATTGTAAATCCAGCCGGCGGATTTGCCGTCGTAAGAACGAATCAGTGTTTTGCCGGTGATAGTGATTTCCATGTGCATTTTCAGGGGACGCTTGCGCTCGACGAGAAAGGGGCCGTCCGCGCCGGGCCCAAAGGAAATGGTGCCGGAGACGCGTTCGGATTTGACGGCGCGAATTTTAGCGAGGCCGCCACGCGCGGCGATGTATTTGTTGATGACCTCGTCGGCGGTCTGGGCCGAGGCGGTAAGAGGGTAGAGAGCCAGGACAAGCGACAAGGCTAGGAAAAAACCGAGGAAGAAGACGGTGCGCCATGGCGAGCGGAAAGCAGAAGAATGGCTCATGTAAAGAATGTTAGAGGCAGTCGAGATAGGGGTCAACTCTGGCGGAACAGACTTAGCCGCCGAGGGTCACGGCGATTTCGTACTGGGTAACTTTGGGAATGCCGCGCGGAACGATAGTGACGCGATGCAGGCGAGGAGTGTCGAGCAGCACGCTGTTAATTTTATTCAGGGTGATGGAATCGACCACGTAGCGAGCCGTGAGCGCGTTGGGAATAGGGTTGCCTTCGGCGGCCATGGCGAATGGTACGAGACCGTACTTATTCTTGAGACTGACGAACAGCCCGACCAGGTCGGAAAGGTTTTGCGGCTCAATGCCGCAGTATTTCAAGTGCTCGAGGTACTGATTATCGAGAGAGAACTCGCGGACTGGGGTGGCCATACGAGTCGCTCCTTTCTCGCCAGATGGAGTCGAAACTCCAAG
>DASXBH010000017.1:0-17631 GCA_036491775.1 Candidatus Acidiferrum sp. | reverse complement strand
CGACAAAGTTTCCAAACTCCTGGGCCTCGGTTATCCCGGCGGCCCCATACTCGATCGCTTGGCCAGTGCCGCGGGAAGTGCCCGCGCCCCGGTTAAATTCGGTCCCATCAAAACCCGTGGCAACGCCTTCGACTTCAGCTTCAGCGGCCTAAAAACCGCCGTCCTCTACCACGTCCGCGAGCATCCCGAATACGCCGCAGAGATTCGCCAGCGAGGAGACGTCGTAGCCGCAGGCCATCGCACTTTCGAAGACCTTCTCCTGCTCTGCAGCGAGTCGACGTTGGGATTGATCCGGGAATTTCAAAACGCCGTAGTTCGCGATCTCGTTGAACGTACCATCCGCGGCGTTGAAGAGTGTAACGTCCAGACAGTGCTGGTCTCCGGCGGCGTCGCCGCCAACAGTCAACTGCGCAAACGCTTCACCGAAGAAGCCCAAGCTCGCGGCCTCAAAGTCTATTTCCCCAGCCGCGGACTGTCCACCGACAACGCCGCCATGATCGCCGCCGCCGCCTACGCCGAATTCACCACCGGCCGCCTCGCGCCGTTAGATCTCAACGCCAAAGCCAGCATGCCTCTAGAAGGGGGAAAAGCCTGAAAGGGAGTTAGCCGGCAGCCTGCAGCTTGAAGAAAGCTGTGCCGAATCGGAACGTGTGTGTTTAGAGCTCGAGATTAAACAACTCGCAATTTCCTTCAGCTGTGAAGTGTCGACTGGCGACTAACGACTTTATTACTGACCAATAAAAATGGGCCCAGAGCTTTCACCCTGAGCCCAAAACTTGGCGTAAGGAAATCTCTACTGTTCGAACTTCTCCTGTAATTGGGGGAACTGCAACTTCGCCTTTGCGAGTGACTTGACCACCAGGCCTTCGGCGTTTTCCGAAGTCAAGTTCCGGGCCGTCGCCATTTCGCTGACCAGCAAATACTTGGCGCGTTCCAGCATTTTCTTTTCGCGGAAGGAGAGAGGTTTGCTGCGGCTGAGTGAGACGAGGCTCTTTAGAACCACGGCTACTTCCAGGAGGGAACCCGTGCGCATGCGCTCGGAATTCTCTTTGAATCGATGCTTCCAGTCATGATGGGAGTTGAGCTTGCCCTTTTCCAGGAAGCCCAGCACTTTAGTTGTGTCATTGGAACGAATTACGGATCGAAGTCCAACCGTCAGCGCGTTCGAAGATGGAACCATAACGCGCAACCCGCTGGAAATGATTCGAATCATGAAGTAACGTTCGGTTCTGCCGTTTAAAACTCCGTAGCTAATCTGTTCTACAACACCCACACCGTGGTTCGGATATACGACCTTGTCGCCGATCTTGTAGTCCATATAATCCATAAGCTTCGGTTGTCCCCCCTAGGAGATAAGAGGAGTCTAGAGTAGTGTGGTGTAAGAGTCAAGGTATATCCAGTGGAATGAGGAAGATAGGGCGATCATTGGAGAAATTTGGCCCTCAAATTGCTCTGTCTAACCGGTTTTCGAAGGGCCCTCGTTTCTTCCTTTTGTGGATTGTGAACCTGCAAGCGTTTTCCCGTACGGCTATTTTTTGTGCAAACCTTTTCCTTTCTAAGGGTAAGCTGCTTTGAGGAAATCCGTAACTTGAACATTCTCGCGATCGACACATCGGACGCTCGCGGCAGCGTCGCCGTTCGTAGCAATGGGCAGAGCACACAAGTCCTGCAGCATCAGAGCACCGAGGACTATTCCTCCTGGCTTCTCCCAGCAGTCGACACAGTTCTAAGCAATATTGGCAGTTCGTTGGCCAGCGCGAATCTACTCGCTATCTCCACCGGCCCCGGTTCCTTCACCGCCCTGCGCGTTGGATTGACCGCGGTGAAAGCATGGGCCGAGGTCTACGGTGTTTCGGTTGTAGGAATTAGCCGCCTGGAAGCGATGGCGAGCCGCATTACCAACGACGGCATAGTTGCAAGCTGTTATGACGCTCAGCGCGGCCACGTCTTTGGCGGTATCTACGAGCGCACCGGCTCCTCGCTGACGCTGGTAGAAAAAGAAATGGTCACCAGTCCCGAAGAATTCTTGGCGCTCGTCGCCAACGTTGCGTGCGCGAGATCTACGAAATCCGTTTCCTGGATTTCTCTCGATCCCACGCTCATCAGTTCGCTGCCTGAATGGAAAAGGCGCCAAGACACTGACGATGCCATGCTCCTGTGTCAGCCCGATTTAGCGCGTTCCATTCTGGAATTGGGCGCGCAACGCGCCGCAGCCAAATCCTTTAGTGACCCACTCCTTTTGGACGCAAACTATGTCCGCCGATCGGACGCCGAGATCTTCTGGAAGGACCCGCGCACTTAGGCCGCGAAAGAAGTCTGTGTGCTTCATCCCCTACTACTTCTTCTCTTTCTCTGCACCCTCTGCGTCTCTGCGTTAAGCTATCCTTCCTCAAATGGCCACCCGACGAAACTCTCGCCTTCCGGCGTGCGTGGTACGTAAGTGCCAACTCGACGACGTGCTTTCCATCCAAAAAATCCTCACCGAATCGCCGCAGGCCGCATTCTGGTCACTTCAAGCCATCGAGGATGTCCTGCGCCAATCCTGGGTAACCGCTCTAGTCAGCGAACAAGGTGGCGAAGTAGCCGGCTTCCTGGTGGGTCGCCGTCTTATGGACGAAGGAGAAATCCTAAATCTTGCGGTCCGTGTAATAGATCGCAAGCACGGGCACGGGCACGCCCTCGTAGCGGCCTTGCTCGACCAGTACCAACGCCTCGCCGTTTCCCGTCTCTTCCTGGAGGTTCGCGAATCCAACGCGGACGCCATTCTCTTCTACCAGTCACTAGGCTTTCAGCAAATCGGTCGCCGCCCCACGTATTACCGCGACCCCCCTGAAGCAGCTCTTCTACTGGAAAAAAGAATTGGAAAATCCACAGAACCGGTACCGATTACCCCTTGACGCCGGGGTTCCCGGTGCTAGTCTGCGTTCATGTAGTTGTCATAATCCATTCACGAAACAGAGGAGGAACGCATGGCAACAGCGCAGCGGGCACCTCGCGACGTAATATTCCAGACAGACGCCGAGTATCAGCGTCTGGCGGAGAAACATCACGAATACGAGCTCGAACTTCTGAAACTCTCCCAATCCCCCTACCTGAATAGCGAAGACCTCATCGAAGAAATCCGATTGAAAAAGTTAAAGCTTCACGTAAAGGACGAAATGGAGCGCATTGCCGCGCAGATCCACAGTGCGCGCGCTCGACATTCGCAGTAGCTCGCCGCGAAAGGCGCCCACCCCGGCATAGCTTTCTGTCGTAAAATGATCATAATGCTCCCACGGCGATAAACCGTGGCAGAGTAACGGGAGATTATGGTCAAAGAAGGCTACTATTTCGGGTTCCCTCCGTTGATCCTGGGAATCTTGGCGCTGGTGTACCGCACGCCCGCAGCGCTCGCGACCGGCATCGTGCTCATCGGTCTCGCCCTGTTCGTTTTTTATTTCTTTCGCAATCCCGATCGCCAAATTCCCAGCGAACCTGGCGTCATTGTGTCGCCAGCCGACGGCCGCGTGGTCGTTGTCAAAGACGAGTCCTACGACGGACGTCCCGGTAAGCGCGTCAGCATCTTTCTGGCGATCTGGAACGTCCACGTGAATCGCACCCCCGCCGCTGGAACGATTACCAAGCTTGAATACAAGCCGGGAAAGTTTCAGGCTGCCTGGGCCGAGACCGCCTCCACTGGCAACGAGCAGAACATTTTCACGCTGGCCAGCGAGCACGGCGAAATCATCTTCAAGCAAATTGCTGGCTACGTCGCCCGGCGCGTCGTGTCTTGGAAGAAACCCGGCGACGTGGTGCAGCGTGGTGAGCTCATAGGTTTGGTAAGATTCGGCTCGCGCGTGGATGTCTGGCTGCCTTCCCAAGTCGAACTCGCCGTAAAAGTCGGCGATCACGTTAAAGGCGGCTCCAGTGTTCTCGGACGGCTAACCGAAATCGTCTCCGCGCGATTGCCCTCGCTTGACAAGCCGCGCACCAGTGAGCAGAAATTGGCAGGGCAAGAAGGCGGAGCGTAGTAAAGTGTTGGCAACGTGGTGCTACGGACAAAATGACTGACTACGAAGGAAACGACATACCCTTTCAGGGAAGAATTCACCGCAATCCCAAGCTTAGGCGCGGCATTTTTCTTCTACCCAGCCTGTTCACGGTCGCCAATCTACTCTGCGGCTATTACGCCACCGTGGCTTCTCTGGTCGGTGGACGCGAAGACTTCGATCACGCCGCGAAAGCGATCGGCTTGGCCATTCTCTTCGATTCGCTCGACGGCCGCGTCGCTCGCCTGACCGGCACTAACACCGAATTTGGCGTGCAATTCGATTCACTCGCGGACGTCGTCAGCTTTGGCATCGCTCCGGCCATTCTTGCCTACGCCTGGGGCTACCGCGCCGTGATGGGTCTGGTCGGCGAGGGATATCACCAGCTCGGCGAATTTGCGTGGATTTGTTGCCTATGTTTTCTCATCTGCTGCGCCTGGCGTTTGGCTCGCTTTAACGTACAGAGTACCGTTCCCAACGCATCCAAGAACTTTGTCGGGATGCCCACTCCTGCAGCCGCTGGCGTAGTCGCGGCAATCGTCCACGCTTGCCATTGGATCGGCCCGATTACCGACAAAGGTTGGTCTATCGTGTGGTTCCTTTTGCTTCCAATTTTGGGCGTCCTGATGACCAGCACCGTGCGCTATTCCAGTTTCAAAGAAATTCCTTGGACCCGCAAACAGCCCTCTGTCACGATCATTTTGTTGTGCCTGCTGGTCGGCGTTATCTGGCGCTATTCCGAAGTGGCGCTACTGGTGCTTGCTGGCACTTACGCCCTGGCCGGACTTGTCTTGCATGTGGTGCGGGTCCTTCGTCATCGCACCGTCGCCGCCAGGACAGTCTAGGGCATGTCACCGGTCCGTAATTCTCAACGCGTCGTTATTGCCGGCGCCTCGTCACTGTTGGGCAGCGAACTCAAGGCTTTGCTCGAAGAGAGCAAATTTGCTGGATGGGATTTGCACTTGGTCGACGAAGTCGAAGCCGCCGGAATTCTTACCGTAGCTGCCGGCGAAGCGACCCTGATCCAGAAAGTCGAAGAAGACAGTTTCACCGGCGCCCGCTTCGTATTCCTGGCTGGCTCACTCGAATTCGGCAAACAGTGCATGGCGCCCGCCCGTGCATCCGGTGCCACCATTATCGATTTCACGCGCGCCAGTCTCGAAAATCCAGATGCCATCCCGTGGTTCCCGAAAATCGCTGAACTGCGCGGTAACAGTGCCGCGAAAAGTGCCAAAGTCTTTAGCGTCTTCCGCGTCGGAAGTGCCGCCATCTCCAGTCTCGCGCTGGCCCTGCGCCGCTTGGGGCTGCAAAGAGCGGTCGCTGTCATTCACACACCCGTTTCTGATTTCGAACGCGCCGGCATCGAAGAACTGGAAACCCAAACCTCGCAATTGCTCACGTTTCAATCCATCGGCAATGCTGTTTTCGGCACCCAGGCTGCCTTCAATATTTTGCCTCGGTACGGCGCCGAGAGCCGCTACGATTTGCAACGCAGCTTATTGGAAGCCCGGGCGGAAATATCCGCCGGAATCGGTGATTCAGAGGAAGACGCCAAAGTTTCGCTGAATCTTCTTCACGCTCCCGTTTTCTATGGCACTACTTTCACTGCCTGTGTCGATCTCCGCTCCGATCTGCATGTGGCAGATTTGTCCGAAGCCCTGAAAGCCGCGGGATTCGTACTTGTTCCCAGTGAGGAAACTGGCCCCAGCAACGTCTCCGTCGCCGGCGAAACGAGTCTCTTTTTGACGGAGCCCCGGCCTGATTCATCACGGCTTAATTCCTGGTGGATTTTTGGCGCGGGCGATAATTTGCGTTATCCAGCCTACAGCGGCGTAAAACTCGCAGAGTGGCTCGACTCATGAAGTCTGGCATCGCCTCGCGCAAAATCTTCTCACTCGCTTTCGCGGTCTACTCGGTCGCGGCCGCTGGCTGCGGTTATCACGTCGCGGGTCGCAGCAGCACTCTCCCCAAAAACATTCACGTAATCGCCGTGCCTGCTCTGGAGAATAAAACCACCGCCTACCGCATCGAGCAGCGGCTCACCGCTGCCACTGTGCACGAATTTCTCTCCAAAACCCAATATCGTATCGTCTCCAACCCGGACTCCGCCGATGCGGTGCTCAGCGGGAAAGTCCTCAGTGTCGAAGTAACCCCGTTGACCTTTCAAGAGACCTCTACAACCACACCGACGGGGCCAACCACGCCTCCGGCAGTTACCTCCGTCGCGCAGGCCACCTCCATGCTCGTCATCATGACATGCGAGGTTACTCTCACCGATCGGACCACCGAAAAAGTTCTCTATCACAACAGCAATTTCGTTTTTCGTAACGAATATCAATTGGCGGCCACTCCGAGCTCCCCGACCACCGGTACACTTTCTCGAGGAAGCGTCGAGAGCTTCTTTCAGGAAGGTGATCCCGCCGTCGAACGCATGGCGCAGGATTTTGCCAAGCGTCTAGTGTCCGCTGTAGTGGAGAATTACTGATGGCCAAAATGTCCGTCGAAGAATTCGGCACGCGCCTTGCCAAAGGCAAGCCCATGCCCGCCATTTTGCTTCTTGGCGGTGAATGTTTCCTGCGCGATTCTTGCCGTGCACGCATCATCGAGAAACTGGTTCCCGAAGCCGCTCGCACCTGGGCCATTTCCCGTTTCTCCGCCAAAAATGGCGAGACCCAAGCCGCCATAGATCAAGCCCAGACGCTTCCCATGCTTTCCCCGCAGCAAGTCGTCTTCCTCGAAGACGCCGAAACCATCGAGAAACTCGGCGAAAAGAATCGCGACGAAACCGTAAAGTCCATCGAAGAGTACCTCGCCAATCCCGCGCTCTTCACCGTACTAGTCATCGAAGCCTCCAGCCTGGACCAGCGCATGCGCCTCGCAAAATTGTTAGCAGAGAAAAGCCTGGTCGTTGAAGTTGGCGCCAGTGAAGACGTAGGTGAACGGATCACCGCTGCGATCGGTCTGGCACGCGTTCTGGCTAAAGAGCAGGGAATTGACTTCGCCCAAGGCGCAGCCGAAGATCTGGCTGAATTTGTCAGTGGCGATTTGCTTCGCCTGAAAACCGAAGTCGAAAAGCTTGCCACCTACGCCGTTGATCGCAAACTGGTCCGCCGCGAAGATGTCACCGCGCTGGTAATCTCCGAAAAGACCAGCACCATTTGGGAAGTCGCCGATCTGCTCGCCACCCGCCAACCCAAAAAAGCTCTCGAGTTTTTCGATCGACTGCTCCGCGAAGGGGAAGAGCCTCTGCAAATGCTTGGCGCCATGGCCTGGATGTATCGAAAGCTCGTCGAAGCCAGCGAAATTCGCGGCGCCACGAATGGTTGGCAAGCCGCTCGCACCCTAGGCATGCGTCCCGAGCAAGCAGAACTGGCCATTCAGAGCTCAAGGAAGATTTCTAAAGACCGGTTGCTCTCTGGCCTCCGAGCCTTGCAAATTGCCGATAATCGTCTTAAAGGCGGTAGCGAAGATGCCCGCGCCGTAATGGAATTTCTAGTCGCCCAACTCGCCAGCAAAGCGGCGTAACTCGCTCGCTTCACGCGCGCCCATGGAATCTACCTCGGCGTAATCGTTCCCTCTCCCGGCACCCGATCCGAAAGGACGACTTCGTAGTGGCGGACATTACGGTCGTACTCCGTCAAAACCTTCTGAGCTTCCTCCGCCACCACCGCTGTCTCTAATTCCACCCCTGCAAACAGGTGAATGGCGTCGAGCGAACGCCACAGCGTCTCCACGAGAATTTCCCGCTCATCCCCCACGTACCGCACATATAGTGTTGCTCCCAAATATCCGGCGACGCCCCGCAGTTCCTGCAAAACATTCTTCGCGAAATGTTCCCGATACTGCGACCACTTTTCATTCGTCGCGCGCGCCGACCAGATCCGCGCAATCTCCCGTGGCCCCGCCGGGATATTTAACTTCCGCGAAACTTCATTCCCCGTTACCACGCTCCACGGCCGGACCTGCCATTTCGTTACTAACCCGTTCACGACGTAAGGATCCTCTTGTGCGAACTTCTCCACGGTGTGTTTGTCATTCGTCTGGAATACCAGTAGCGCGCGATCCGCCGGGTCCGCCATTGCTCCGGCCAGAATTAGTTCACCGCGCGCATACGCCTCCGACACCCGGCGCAGATGCTCTTCCCGGAACGCGCTCCGGCGCGAAACAAAATCTTCTACGACCTCATAAAAAAGCGCATAAAACGCCATGCCCTGGTCCTCCACCTCATTTTCCCAAAAAAGTTAAATATGTGCTGGCGCGTTTACAGAAATCGGGTCCGTAACTCAGGCAAGGGATGACGCCAAAATGACCACGTTTAGCTATTTTCCTGTGCGCTTACACGGCAGACACCATCCGCGTTCAATATCTACCGCCGGCTCAGTTCTAAACCGTCACCAACCAGCCGTGCGTATCCGGCTCTTTGCCCGTCTGGATGTTCGTTAGCCGCGTATATATTTTCTTCGAGAGAGAATCCGCCACGCCCGTCGTAATTTCCATGTCCTTGCCGCGATATCCAATCGCTGCAATCGGCGCTATGATCGCCGCAGTTCCGATCCCAAACGCCTCCTGCAATTTTCCATTTGTGTGCGCAGCCACAACTTCGTCTACCGAAATCGGCCGTTCTTCCACCGGCTGCTTCCACTCGCGCAACAGCGTCAGTACTGAATCCCGCGTCACTCCAGGCAGAATCGTTCCCGACAGCGCAGGCGTAATTGCCACGCCATCGATCACGAACATGATATTCATCACTCCAGATTCCTCAATGAACCGCCGGTCCTTCCCGTCCAACCACATCACGTTGTGATAGCCCTTAGCCTGCGCCAATTTGGCCGCGAGCAGTCCGCCACCATAATTTCCGGCCGTTTTCGCATCGCCCGTTCCGCCGCCGAAAGCCCGCACGTACGTCTCTTCCGCCAACAGCCGAATCGGTTGCGCAAAATACGGGCCGCCGGGTGAAGTGAAAATCGTGAACCGGTATCGCGACGCAGGCCGTACCATCAAGCTGTCATCCGTTCCGAAATATACCGGCCGTATGTACAGCGACCCGCCTTCCCGGTGCGGTGTCCACTCCCGGTCGGTCCGCAGCAGCGTCATCAGCCCATCCTGAAACAGGGAAGCCGGAATTTCCGGCATTGCCAGCCGCGCCGCCGTGCGGTTCAGTCGAGCGTGATTGGCTTGCGGGCGAAACACCACGATGCGGCCATCCGCCGTACGATGTGCTTTAAACCCTTCGAATAGTGACTGCCCGTAGTGCAGCGCCGTTGTCGCTGGAGAGAGTGGCATCGGCCCAAACGGTATCACCCGCGCGTTGTCCCACTGTCCATCCGCATAATCCGCAACAAACATGTGGTCGCTGTAATTCGTGCCGAATGGCGAATTGTCCCGCAGCTCTTCCGTCAGCCGCGATTCCGCCACGCGAGTGACGGCGATTTGTTCGGATGTTTGTAGGGCCATGGATTTCTCTCCTCAATTGCTGCCAATGCTGCGCCAAGAGTGAGCGCGAACTCTCCTCCATTAAAGAGCCAATGTGGTCCGCAGGGAAAGTAACTCGCACACCCATGCGACCACCCGGGACGCCGTTTCACCCGCAGCAAAAAAAAGCGCTGGCATGATTGCCAGCGCTTTCTATTCTTCCAATCTTGTTGTCCGAACTCCGAACTCTGCCTTTACTTCGCGGCAGCCTTCGCTTGCAACTGGTTGTACGCCAGGTTCAAACGCGATTTATAGCGATTCGCCGTGTTCTCGTGCAAAACACCCTTGGTGATCGACTGATCGATCGCCGACATCGTGGGATGCAGCAGATTCGTCGCCGCCGTTGCATCTCCCGCTGTAATCGCCGTGCGGAGACGCTTGATCGCGGTACGTACTCGCGTGCGGTTCGCGCGATTCACCTCTGCTCGCTGCCGGGATTGCGCAGCGCGCTTCAAAACTGACTTCTTTTTCTTCTTAATCTTGGTAGCCTGACCCTGCGCCATCTATCTATCGCTCCTTATCCGTATACTTCAACCATCTAGTCTGCGGTGCCTACTCGGCTTTGTCAATCGACGTAATCCGGCCCGCCTGGCCAGCTTACCGCGACTGGCCAAGCTGATAGTTGCACACTGATTCTGCGCGGTACGCCAAAAAGAAAAAAGGCCCGGAGGGGGACCGGGCCTTTCAGGGGGAGTGTTTTTGTTTTATCGCTTCTGATCGAAGGAAAGCGGAAAATCGAACACCAGGTTGCCGACCGGTACGCGCATCGACAGTTCGCGTGCATTCGCATCGCGTTCAAACCACACCACACCGGTCGTTTTCTGTCCAGGCTGCAGTCTCGTCGGCTTGAGAGAGAGAGCTACGAGACTGCCAGCGTCGCCCGCATCCGGCTTGCGAGCGTCTTGCGAAACGAAGTAATCCTGCGTGTGGTACGAAGCGTACTGCAATGTCGCGCCGCCAGACCGTTCTGCAACTGCGCTTGGGGAAGGCTTTGCGTTCGACTGGGTCCACAACACCTGATGTTCCTTGGCGTGCGACAATTTCTTCGGATCCTGCGACCGCAGCGATTTCAATCCAGGCTTCAGCTCATCCAGGCTCACCAGCGACGGGAAAAGATCCGCTGTCGAATCGCTGCCATTCGAAACCGCCAAGCTGGTCCGAAACTTCCAGCCGGTATCTTCCAGCGAAACTTGCACCGTGAGCCCACCCGCCGTCACCGATTCCACCAGGCGGCCGTTGCTCATGAACCGATCGCAACCCGGCGCGCCTGCTTCCCACCGCACTACGCCATTCACCGGCGTCGCCGAGACTGGTTGCACGTCTGCGGTTGGCGTCACGGTCGACGACGTCGCCAGGAAAATCATGGCCACATAGCCTTCTTTGCCATCCTGCGTCCGGACATGCGCTGTGTAGCCCTCGGCATCCGAGAGCACTGCAACGTTTTCGCCGCATGACAAAGAACGCACCAACCGTAGCGGCAATGCCTGTTCTGCATCCGAGGTCATCGGCACGCTGGTCACCGCCGGGCATTTCACCCATGCGTGCTGTACTGGTGCCACCGCCCCCGAACCACTTACGGTATTTTCCGCAGCCGGTGCAGGCAAACTTGCCAGCAGGACGGCGGAACCGAGCATGATGTGTCTGCGGGACATAATCATTGGCCGACTCCTCCCTCAAGAACCCCATTCCGGGTAAAATGTTCTTCGTAACGAGTACAAGTTTTGCGGATACGTACTCCTGGGTCTATAGTCCGCGAGTACCAGAGGACAGGTTACGAGCGGTTCATCTCGCCACGCGCTGCTGTTCACGCTCTTCAATCACATATGGTTAGGAGGTTTAGGTGTCGAAGATAATTGCTCCAGCCGCACTACTCTTTCTCTTTAGCGTTTCCGCTTCCGCGCAGCAAAATCCGCCGCTCAAAGAATCGGTAGAAAAATCCGCCGACTGCGAGGAACTCACCGCAAAACTAAAAAAAATGGAAGGTTGGGAGAAGGTATCCCAAGACTGGCCGAATCTTGCTCGCTATCGTGACGCCAACGCCACCGTTCCGCCTCCTGCGAAGGATGAACAGCGCGTCGTTTTCATGGGCGATTCCATCACCGACATCTGGGGCAATCCCCAATTCGGCCCGTTCTTTCCCGGCAAGCCTTACATCAATCGAGGCATCGGTGGGCAAACCACTCCTCAAATGCTGGTTCGCTTTCGTCCCGACGTAATTGAGCTCCATCCGAAGGTCGTCGTGATTCTCGCTGGTACCAACGACATTGCCGGAAACACGGGCCCCATGACACTGGAAGAAACTGAACGAAATCTCGCGTCCATGAGCGAACTGGCCCGCCAACACGATGTGCGCGTCGTACTCGCCTCGGTCACTCCTGTCGTCGACGGCGTGCCGAATCCCAAAGGAGGCAAGTACGTGCAGACCGACAAGCGCCCGCCCGAATCGATCTTGAAGCTGAATGATTGGATCAAGAAATATTGCGCCGACTACGGCCACGTCTATCTGGACTACTTTTCCGCCATGGTCGATGACAAAGGTTTCCTTAAGCCCGACTTAACATTCGACGGCCTTCACCCCAACGCCGCCGGGTATGCGGTGATGGGCCCCTTGGCAGAAAAAGCCATCCAGGAAGCGATAGCGAAGAAACCTTGATCTTCCGCAACTCCACTCCCCGATTTTCACAACCTCGTAACTTGACCAACACCATCACGTGGGTTACGTTGAAAGTAGTTTGTCCCGTGTCCGGCAGCCTCTAGTTCGCGTTTGCCAGGAGGAATTCCATCGGCCACCCGATTCGCGCAGCACAACCTGCCAAGTGGATGAGAAGAACTATACACATCACCGGTAAGATCGAGCCCTTCTTCGGAACTCTAGACGAAAATATTCGAATGCTGGAAGACAGTCTGCAGGTACGAACTCATCTGCACGACACCCGCATCACTGTCGAGGGCGAGCAGGAAAGCGTCGATCAGGCCGTCCGCATCATTGAAGAGTACAACCACCTAACTCGGCATGGCCGCGTCTTGGCCGCATCCGAAGTGAAGTCGCTGATGCGCGTCGCTACTGAAGAACCTCATGAATCTCCGCGTGGCATGTTCGAACATGGACGTACTCGCTCCTTCGGCAAGAAAACCGTTACGCCCAAAAACGCCAGCCAAAAGCGGTACATGGAAGAAATCGAGTCCCACGATATGACCTTTGGGATTGGGCCCGGTGGCACCGGCAAGACCTATCTCGCCGTGGCTATGGCGGTCAGCGCCCTTCTTACCAAACAGGTCAACCGCATCATCCTCGCAAGGCCGGCTGTCGAAGCTGGCGAACGCCTTGGTTTTTTGCCAGGCACTCTGCAGCAAAAAATTGACCCGTACATGCGCCCGCTGTACGACGCCTTATACGACATGCTCGATGCCGACAAGCTCGAACGATTCCTCGAGAAGGGCATCATCGAGGTAGCTCCGCTCGCGTTTATGCGCGGCCGCACCCTCAACGATTCCTTTGTGATTTTGGATGAAGCCCAGAACACCACCAGCGAACAAATGAAGATGTTTCTCACCCGCCTCGGCTTTAATTCCAAGGCGGTCATCACCGGCGATGTCACTCAAATCGATCTTCCCCAAGGCAAGAAATCCGGCTTGGTCGAGGCCATGGAAATCTGCGGTCGCATCCCGGGCATCAGCGTGGTGCAGTTTGGCGAGAAAGACGTCGTCCGCCACAACCTTGTTCAACAAATTATCCGCGCCTACGAAGAACACGATATGACCCATCCGCAGCGCGGCGGAAATGGCAAACCGCGCAACCTCGCTGTACCCGAGCCGCAGCCGGACAAGTCCGAGAAAAGCGGCTTATCGCAGGAATGACTCGCAAAAAGCGTGCGCCTTCTCGCTCGGCGGCGCACCTCGACCTCGTTGAAAATCATCAAAAAGCGGTGCGTGTCGACTTGTCTCCGCTGCGCCTCTTTCTCGCCAATGTCCGGCATCAACTCAAGCTTGGTTCTCGCGGTGTGGGTGTGCGACTCATTGATGACCGCGAAATGACCCGGCTGAATCAGACGTACCGCAAGAAAAAGGGAACCACCGATGTCCTCTCGTTTCCCTTCGAAGATGACTCAGCCGCCATTTTTGAGGCAAAAAAGCCCCAGCGAAAAGATCCCGCCTATCTCGGTGATATCGCCATTTCTCCAAAAGTGGCTCGCCGCAACGCGCAACAGTCTGGCCGCTCCTTCCTCGACGAGCTTCGCATTTTAATTCTGCACGGCGTTATTCACCTTTTGGGATACGATCACGAGACAGATCAGGGACAAATGGATACGATAGAACAGACCTTACGCCGGCGATTGGGGCTCGCATAAACGATGCTGCTTTGGGTCTTCATCTGCTCCGTGGCCGTGCTCGCGCTCGGCCTGCCAATCTTTTCTTATCTCACGCTCATCTACCGTGAGCTTGGCCGCATGACCACGGGCCGCGTTCACGAGCATCTCGAAATCTTCGAAGCCGAAATCGAGCCTAAGCTCAAGATCAATCGCAAGAGCGGCGGTCGCACTTTCCGCATCCTCGGCCATTTCTGGCTGGCCTTTGTCGTTCTTGAAACCACTCGCGGCGTAGTCTTCTGGGTCCCCAACACCTGGGAGGCGGCTCTCCAGTTCTTGGTCTTTCTATCGCTGGAAGTGATCATCATGATGCACTTCATCCCCGACATGCTGCTGTATCGCACCACCGGTCGATGGCTCCTTCCATTCCTTCCCGTTATCCGCGCCTCCATGTGGCTCGTGTGGCCCGTCCGCGTTTTCCTGGAAGGCGCAGAAACTCTGGCCCGCATCTCCGAGCGCGAAATCGAGCGGACTCCCGAGCAGCGCACCGAAGAAGGCATCGAGGCTCTTGTGGAAGTCGCCGAAGAAGAGGGCATTATCGAACGCGAGCAAGCCGACCTCATCGAGCAGGTCGTCGAATTCAGCGATAAGCGCGTCCGCGAAGTCATGACCCCGCGCCCCGATGTGGTCGCCATGCAGGCCGACGCCACCTTAGAGGAAATGCACGCCCGCTTCGTCGAAACCAAATTCGCCAAGATGCCTGTCTACGAAAAGTCTCTCGACGACATCGTCGGCGTGGTCTACGCCCAGGATCTACTCCAGGTCGCCGACACCGATTTGCCCAAACGCAAAGTTCGTGAACTCGCGCGACAGGTTTTGTTTGTTCCCGAAACCAAGGCCGGCTCTGACCTGCTCAAGGAAATGCGCCAGAAAGGTCAGCCAATGGCGGTAGTCATTGATGAACATGGCTCGGTTGCCGGGATCGCCACTGTCGAAGACCTCGTCGAAGAAATCGTCGGCGAAAGCGGCGGCACCGATGCTCTGCAACTTGCGCCCGACGCCAAACGGGAACCCGATGGCAGTCTCGTTTTGCGCGGAAGCATGGGCATCTCCGACGTCGAAAGGCTGCTGGGCATTCAGTTTGGCGAGAAATCCGACGACACTGTTACCACTCTTGCCGGGCTGCTCAGCTATGTCACTGGAAAAGTTCCCGCTCCCGGCGACACTATGGAATTGGCCGGCTATCGGTTCGAAGTTCTCGAAGCCAATCAACGTAAAGTCCTACGCGTCCGTGCGCGCCTGGTAGAAAGCGCCGCTGCCCAGGCACAATCCACAACCTGACCACGAATCTATTTACAGCGGCCGCGTCGAACCGCCTCTTATGGTGCTACCCTTGATTCTTCCTACTGGCCGATAACAATTTGGCGGACCCATGTAGATCGCAAGTGCGCAAGGACAGGATTCTAGAGTGATAGATCAAAGCGATAAAACATTGTCAGAAACACCTGAAGCCACCACAAAGCTGCAACGCGCCGGATTCGTTGCCATCGTTGGCCGCCCGAATGCCGGTAAATCGACGCTACTTAACCGTTTCGTTGGCCAGAAGGTTGCCATCGTTACTTCCAAGCCGCAAACCACCCGCAATCGTATCCAGGGGATCGTCTCGCGACCCGAGGGCCAGATCGTCTTCATCGATACGCCTGGCCTTCACGAAGGTCACACCACGCTCAATCGCCAAATGATGCGCGAAGTCGCCGCCGCCCTCGAAGGTATAGACGTTCTACTTCTGATGCTCGACGCCAGTCGCACTGTCCCGCAGGCCGACGAGTTGCTTCTTGAAAAGGCCAAGCGCTTCGAAGGCAAAACAATCCTCGCACTCAATAAAGTAGACCGGGTCCCCAAGCCCAAGCTGCTGCCGCTTCTCACTGTTTTCTCCCAGGCGCTTCCACTAGCCGCTCTCGTGCCCATTTCCGCGCTCCGGGGCGACGGTTGCGAGGACCTCCTCGAAGAAATCATGAAGCAGTTACCCGAAGGCCCGGCGTTTTTTCCCGACGATCAGATCACTGATCAGCCCGAACGCTTCCTCGCCAGCGAAATCGTCCGCGAAAAAGCCATCAAGCTCACTTACCACGAAGTCCCGCACGCCCTCGCCGTCATCGTCGACAAGTTTGAAGAAACTCCGAAAATCCTGAAAATTCACGCCACCCTGCACGTCGAGCGCGACTCGCAAAAGAAAATCTTGATTGGTCACAAAGGGGAAATGCTGAAAAGGGTAGGCACCGAAGCTCGCAAGGAACTCGAAGCGCTTCTCGGCTCGAAAATCTATCTTGAACTGTTCGTGAAAGTAGTCCCAGGCTGGCGCGACGATCCCACCAAAGTCCGCGAATTAGACTGGCACTCCCAGTTATTAGGCCTCGACGAGCATGGCGCCAGTGGAGATACCCCGGAGTGGGGCCGGCCCAAAAGCAGATCCCAGCAAACTAAAAGTCCGCAAAACAGAAACCCCAAAACCAGAACCGAAAAACGCAAAGTGCACAGAAAACGGCGCTAGCTCATTCACTCTCCGCGTCCTCTGTTCTCCGAGCTCTGCCCCTTCTGCGTTAAAGCAGTGGAATTGTCTTTTACTCGGGCGCGGCGATCCCCAATGACTTCATCTTTCGATATAAATGAGACCGCTCCAATCCCAGCGCCGACGCCGTCTGTGTCATATTCCACCGGTGTTCCTGCAGTTTCCGCAAAATAAATTCCCGTTCGTACGCACTGCGCGCTTCATGCAGGGTCGAATATGGATGCTGCGGACTCTCCGCAACGCCTCGAAACAATTCCGGCGGCAGATGATGCGGCTCAATCCGCGATTGTGGGCACACAATTACCAGCCGCTCCACCAGGTTCTTCAACTCCCGCACATTTCCCGGCCACGGATACCGCATCAAAATCTCCATCGCCCCATCGCTCAACTCCCGCGTCTTCTTTCCATACTCCGAACTGAACTCGCCCAGGAAAAAGCGCGCCAGCACCGGAATATCTTCACTGCGATCCCGCAGCGGCGGCACAAAGAAGGGAATTACATTTAAGCGATAGAACAGGTCCTGCCGAAACGCTCCCTTGGCAATTTCCTGCTCCAGATTCTTGTTCGTCGCCGCAATCACCCGCACATCCACGTGCAGAAGTTCGTTCGTTCCTACCCGCTCGAAGCGCTGTTCCTCCAATACCCGCAACACTTTCGATTGCGTCCGCAGGCTCATGTCTCCAACTTCATCCAGAAACAGCGTCCCGCCATCCGCTTTCTGGAACTTGCCCATCTTGTCTTCGGTCGCGCCCGTGAAGCTCCCCTTCAGATGTCCAAACAATTCAGATTCGATCAGCTCATCCGGAATCGCCGCGCAATTCACTTCGACAAACAATCCTTTACTCCGCAGGCTCGCGGCGTGCAGTGCCCTCGCCACCAGCTCCTTACCCGTCCCGCTTTCTCCATAAATCAGCACGCGCCCGTTCGTCGGCGCGGTTACCCCTATTTGTTGTCGCAACGCCTTCATCGGCACGCTATCGCCCATCACCCTGTAGCGATGACCCAACTCGCCCCGCAATACCTGATTCTCTTCCTGCAAACGCCGCTGCTGTATCGCGTTCCGCACCAGCACTATAATTTTTTCCAGCGACAACGGCTTCTCGATGAAGTCGAATGCCCCTAACTTCGTCGCACGTACCGCCGTCTCAATCGTGCCGTGGCCGGAAATCATGATCACCGAAGGCGCTCCTGTCACCGATTGAATCCGGCCCAGCGCTTCCATCCCATCCATCCCGGGCAACCACACATCCAGCAG
>DASXBH010000016.1:0-7422 GCA_036491775.1 Candidatus Acidiferrum sp. | reverse complement strand
CCATGAAAACAGAGCGAATCGCGGTAGGCAGCACTCGGCTACCAAAATTAAATGCCGTGCGTGAAGCGGTTGTTGTGTTTGGCTCAATGCTGGATCCGGGCGTTATCTTCGAAGTGAACGGCTACGAAGTGGAGAGCGGCGTCAGTCATACGCCAACCTCACGAGCAGAATTAATGCAAGGCGCGCGACAACGCGCTGAGGCCTTAGCCGTACAACTTTCATCCATTGGTGAGCCCTCGGGCTTTTTTGTAGGCGTTGAAGGCGGGCTGGACGTAGTCGCAGAAGGTCACTCGCGCCGCGTCTTTCTCGAAAGCTGGGCCTACGTCACCGACGGCTGCAAGGGTTACTATGGATCTTCGGGCAGCATCGAGGTTCCGGATGCTCTCGCCACGGAGGTTCTGCAGGGAACGGAGCTTTCGGTAGCCATCGATGCGTACGCTGGCGCAGTAGGAATCCGCGATGGCAAAGGCGCCTGGGGCGTGCTTTCAGGTAATCTGGTAACCAGGCAGGAATCGTTTCGCTTGGCGGCGGTCACGGCGTTCGCTCCGTTTTATAACGCCCGGATGTATCAAGCCGCAACGGCAGCAGGGGCATAGTTAGGACCAGCAGCGCAGGATGTGCACAGGAGGGCGTGCGTGGACATTGTGAAAGGCAACATGGGCTGGATCGAAGTGGTGGTCGGCCCGATGTTTTCAGGAAAAAGTGAAGAGCTGATTCGCCGGCTGCGTCGCGCGGAATTTGCCCGCCAGCGTGTACAGATTTTCAAGCCGGCGATTGATGTGCGTTACGCTGACAACGAAATTGTGTCGCACTCCGGCCTGGGAATTTCTTCCGATGCCGTCACCAAAGCTTCGGAAATCCTCGAGAAACTTCAGCCGCGCACCGAGGTAGTCGGAATCGACGAGGCGCAATTCCTGGGCGATGAAGTGGTCGATGTTTGCACCAAGCTTGCCAATCTTGGCAAACGTGTGATTGTGGCTGGCTTGGACACCGATTATCGTGGCCGGCCATTCGAACCGATGCCCAGGCTGCTGGCAATCGCCGAGGAGATTACCAAGTTGCTGGCAATTTGCGTGCGATGTGGTAATCCGGCCGTACACACCCAGCGACTGGTAGAAAGCGACGAGCTAATCGTCGTCGGCGCAAGTGGCGCGTACGAAGCGCGTTGCCGCCGTTGTTTCGAGCCGAATCCCGCGCAAGCTCGACGCGAGCCCGGACCTCCCATTTTGTTGCGCAGTCGCGCTTCCGGCGGCGCTTCGTAGTGGCTTGGTCGTACTCTTAGCAACATACTTACAGTCATCGTTCCGCACCTGAATCCCTTCGACTAGGACACTTATGCGCATCGAATCGAAAGCTCCCACACGGGTAGATCTTGCAGGCGGAACGCTGGACATCTGGCCGCTGTACCTATTCCATAGCGGCGCGGTCACGGTAAACGCCGCGATTTCCCGTTATGCCTCCTGTGTTTTGGAAACGAACGCGGCGGGCGATGAGGCCATAAGGCTGGTCTCGTTGGATACCAACCGGTCTGAGTCGTTTCCGTCGCTCGGCAAATTGATGCGTGCCAAACGCTACCGTCTCCCGTTGCTCGCCGAAATCGTGAAGTTCTTCCGGCCTGAGGGCGGATTCTCCCTGACCACCAATTCCGAAGCCCCAGCCGGCGCAGGAATCGGCGGATCAAGCGCCATGGCCGTCGCCATCTGTGCCGCACTCGACCGCTTCATTGGGGCAGGGAAGAGCAAGGTGGATTGGATCCACATCAGTCGCGACGCCGAAGCCGTGGTCATCCGCATTCCCACCGGGATGCAGGACCATTACCCACCAGCCTTTGGAGGCGCCGCTGCCATTGAACTCCTTCCCGGCGGCGAACGCCGGATCGAGCTTAATGTGAACATCGATGAGCTGGAGCGCCGACTGGTGGTCTGCTACACCGGCAAGCCTCGGCAATCGGCGATCAACAATTGGGCGGTCTTCAAAGCCCATATCGACAATAAAGGCGGCGTTCAGAATAACCTGGAGCGCATCTCCCAAGTTGCCCAGCAGATGCGCACGGCTTTGGAAGCCGGCGACTTCAAAGAAACTGGCCGGCTGATGAACGTGGAGTGGCAGTTCCGCAAAAAGAGTTTCCCCACCATTTCCACCAAGACCATCGATCGCATCATTGAGAACTCCCGGCGCAAAGGCGCGCTCGCTGGGAAAGTCTGTGGAGCCGGTGGGGGAGGCTGCGTCGTATTGCTGATCGAGCCCGATGCACGGGAACGAGTAGAGAAGGCGGTCGTTGAATCGGGCGGCGAACTCTTGCCCATGCAGATAGACCGTCAGGGAGTAACCGTAGTCTCCCAATAATTTTTTCTTTAGAAAGCTACTCAAGAGCCTCTCGGCATCATAAAATACAGCAAGACCTTGGCCCGGGGTCCTGATGCCATGTCGTATCGCATTGCCATAGCATTCGCTCTTTTGTTGTCCGCTGATGCGGATTTGCCTCGGCTCACGTCATTGCGTTCCGCCGACACGGCGGCTCCCGAGAGTTTTCCTCCCGGCGCGAACCTTCCGCTGTTTCCATCCCTTTTCTCGAGCTATGGTTCAGACGATCAGACAACCGCTGCCAATATTGCAAACCGGGGAACGACCCTCCAGGAGACGTCAAAACTAGCCCTGATCCGCTACGTTTCGGGCGAATTCGCCAAGGCCCGCAAGCCGCTTCCTGGCGGTAAAGACGGTTTCACACTGTTTGTAGACAAGCCACTGGATCAGCAATTTCTGGATCGCGCTGTGGCTACGCACGGGGCCGCTGTCAATACCGGCGACAACGCTCAGATCACGAAATTGGAATTTCACGAGCACACCATCATCGTCGACGTGAATGGCGGTGGGCGTCCCAAGAAAAGCTGGAAAGACCACATTCAGTTTGGGATGGGTGGCATGGGAGGGCCGAGCCAGCCTACGACCACGCAAACCAGTGATAATCCAGGTCCGCCAGGTATGGCGCCGGGTATGGGCGGCACGCTATACATCCAGTTTCCCAAGAGCGTGCCGGATCTTACGCCCGATGAGTTGAAGAAAATCCTGGAACCGTTTTTGGATTTCTCGAAAGAGCGCTCCGCTTCCGTTCATTGGATCGACACACTTCCTCCAGAAGTGAAGAAAGCCATCACGGAACGGCATCCTGTGGTCGGCATGGACCGCGAAGAAGTGGTCGCCGCCATCGGGAAGCCCGACCGTAAAATCCGCGAGCGCGACGCCAACGGCTACGACACCGAAGATTGGATCTACGGACACCCGCCCGACAAGACCATCTTCGTCCGCTTCATCGGCGAAAAAGTCACCGCGATCAAGCAATATCCGCAGTAAGCGTGGAGCAGTTACCTCGATCTCCAGCGAGCATTGATCACAGCTATTTCACGTTGCTACTCTGCGAAATCGCAGTGCCGATTCTTCTAGATCGCCGCGGTACTCGACACGGTTTCTATCGATGTCGTAGTTGCCGTGCGAAGCCGTGCCCGTAACTTTCGGTTCATCGGCTCGGAGAACCAGCGCGCAACCGCATAACCAAGTAGCCCGGCGATGATCAGGTTACTCGCAAACAATAAGGGAATGAGGCGAACTGAGGCGTGGGTCGCTTCGAAGATTTGTGTCGCCAGCAGCACTACGAACATATGTGTCAGGTAGATCTCATAGCTGTTCCTTCCATACCAGCGAAAGATCGATGTGGCTGGGCCCCCAATTAACCTGCTAGCTGTCTTGCTTCCGCTGCTTCGGCTCGTCGCTAGAATCACCATAGCCACTCCGATGCCCAGAACCGTCACATCCAACCCGCTCGTCAGCAATTCTAATTTTTGCGCTATGCCCCGGAACCAAACGACGAGAATCAACGCACTTCCCATCGAGGCGAGGTACCACGCTGGAATGCGCTGAACCCAATTCGCTCGTGCAAGCGTCGCCGTAACGCACCCGATCGCAATGCAATCCATTCCACCAAGGTACGAGTAGTCGTACCAGATGTCGTTGAAGGCGTGGGTGCGTGCAATGGGACCTGCTATGATCAGCGCGGCTGCGATGGCCAGCAACACAATCCGGTGTCGAACAAAGCGGCAAAGCAACGGGTACGCAAGATAGAACGTTTCTTCCACGGAGAGGGACCACAATACGTCCCAAGATCCCGGCAAATAGCCGACGTGAGCCTCAAGCCAGTTGATGTGAAAGGTCAACGCCGCAATTAGTGCCCGCCACAACGTAGTTCTTTCGGGATTGATAGTGAAGCCCGGCGCATGTGCGAATTGCAACGCGCTCAATATGCCTAACAAAGCCAGCAGACACGGCGCAATTCTCGCAAAACGCAAGCGGTAAAAGCTCGGAACATGGATGCTAGGCAAGTCTTGCCAGCGCCCAAGAATGGAATTGGTGATCAAGAATCCGGATACGACGAAGAATATCTTTACGGAGTAGTCTCCAGTCCAGAAGAGCGCGTTGATAGCGAACTTCGGCAGTAAGGCGCCAAGGGGGCTGCCTGCAAACGGGATCCGAATGTTGGTATGGTGCAAGACGACATTCATAATGCACAGGCCACGGATTACATCGATGCCATCGAAGTGTCTTCCCGGCGTTCGTGATGCCATGGTGTGTGTGTTTTGCTGCACGAGCATTGCTCGATCTTCTCTCTGATAGCCGCAAATCTCTCACGGAATGTCAGAGCTGTTGCTGTCGAGAAACTCCCGAGACTCGCGCACCCATGCCTCAAAGGCATGGGCACGGCTGTTGAAGGAGCGCCTTGGAACGATACGAGTTCCGTTTTGGAATGTATCGGCCCCCTCCGCTTCATAGTGGCGGCAAGCTTGTAATTGTCTCAATTGTGTCTCACGTAAGAGTGGCTGTGACCGGCGACACTTCGCGATGCGTTGACATTCCTCCACACTACACTTAGCATTTTCTGTTCTACTTGCGGCGCGCTCCCGCTCTATCTCTCGCCGCAAAACACCCCGCATCGGAGGAAGTAATGCCAATTAAGGTTGGAATCAACGGCTTCGGCCGCATCGGTCGCAATATTGTGCGCACCGCACTCGACGACAAGGATATTCAATTTGTGGCCGTGAACGACATCACGGATGCAAAAACACTCGCGCACTTGCTGAAGTACGATTCCGTGCTCGGCAATTTGCCGCACACCGTCACCCACACGGAAAACTCGATCAGCGTAGAAGGGAAGAGTTTCAAGGTTTTCAAAACAAAGGATCCGTCAGAAATTGACTGGCCCAGCGTTGGCGCGGACATTGTTATCGAATCGACCGGACTATTTACCAAGGGCCCCGAAGCCAAGAAGCACCTGCGCGGCTCGGTGAAGAAGGTCATCATTTCGGCGCCGGCGGAAGATCCCGACGCCACCTTCGTGCTCGGCGTAAACGATAAGTCCTACGATCCCGCCAAGCATAACGTGATTTCCAACGCATCCTGCACCACCAACTGCCTCGCGCCGGTAGCCAAGGTCCTTCAAGATACCTTCGGCATTCAAGCCGGCACGATGACCACCATTCACTCCTATACTAACGACCAGAAACTGCTCGATCTCCCGCACAAGGATTTGCGGCGTGCGCGCGCAGCGGCGTTGAACATGATTCCTAGTTCCACAGGTGCGGCCAAGGCTTTGCATCTGGTGATTCCGGAGCTAAAGGGCAAGTTGGATGGCTACGCGATGCGCGTGCCCACACCTAATGTCAGTGTGGTGGACTTGACCGTTTTCGTTGAGAAACCGGCCACCAAGGATGCTGTGAATGCGGCGCTTAAGGCTGCAGCCAATGGCCCGATGAAGGGTATCCTCGGCTATACCGAAGAGGAACTCGTGTCTTCAGACTTCAAAGGCAATTCGAACTCTTCGATCGTTGACGCCGGCTACACCAAGGTCGTCGGCGACCGCTGCGTGAAAGTCCTGGCGTGGTATGACAACGAGTGGGGCTACTCCTGCCGGTGCCGCGATTTGATCAAGTTGCTCGCATCGAAGTTCTAACGCGATACGCGCGCCGTGGCTCGGAGAATCCCGGGTCACGGCGAGTTTGATCCAATCCCAGCCGAAGTAGAGTTACCGGCCACCAAGATGGAATTCTGCTCGTACGAAATCACTGAGAATTGGAAGAAATCATGAACAAGCTGACCATTGGCGATTTGGATCTGCGCGGCAAAAGGGTTTTTATCCGTGTCGATTTTAACGTGCCGCTAAAAGATGGCGTAGTTACAGATGACACCCGGATCCGCGAGACCCTGCCGACGTTGAAAGTAGCCATAGAAAAGGGCGGACGACTCGTGTTGGCTTCCCACCTTGGACGCCCCAAAGGCGGGCCCGATCCCAAGTATTCTCTAAAGCCCGCTGCGAAAAAGCTCGAGGAACTGCTGGGCAGGCCGGTAGCGTTTGCCAGCGATTGCGTTGGCCCCGAAGCGGAGGCCAAGAGCAAGGCCCTAAAAGATGGCGATGTCCTCCTATTGGAAAATGTCCGCTTTCATCCGGAAGAAGAAAAGAACGACGAAGCGTTCTCCAAACAGTTGGCCGCGCTCTGCGATGGCCTTTTTGTTTGCGACGCGTTTGGTTCCGCGCACCGCGCCCACGCTTCCGTCGTTGGCATAACGCGGTTTGTGCAGAAAGCCGCCGCCGGCTTGCTCATGGAAAAAGAAATCGCCTACATCGGCAAGGCGGTGAGCAATCCGACTCGCCCCTTCGTAGCCATCCTCGGTGGCGCCAAAGTCAGCGACAAGATTGAAGTCGTCGAAAATCTGATGAAAATCGCCGACGCCATGCTGATCGGTGGCGGAATGGCATACACGTTTCTAAAGGCGCAAGGATTATCGATCGGCAAATCCCTGGTCGAAGAAGACAAGCTGGATTTAGCAAAGCGAATTCTCGCCGACGCCAAACAAAAGAATTTCAAATTCCTGCTGCCGCTCGACAATGTGATCGCGCCCGAATTTAAGGCCGACGCGCCAGCCACCACCGTCGATGTGAACGCGATTCCCGCCAATCAGATGGGCCTGGACATTGGCCCGAGAACGATCGCAGCCTATTCGGCAGAAATTGCCAAGGCCAAAACGATCGTCTGGAACGGTCCGATGGGTGTGTTCGAAATGCCGGCCTTTGCTAAAGGCACTCTCGAAATTGCCAAAGCCGCGGCTGCGGCAACAACTGCGGGGGCCATCTCTATCGTCGGTGGCGGAGATTCAGTCGCCGCCGTTCATCAATCCGGTGTGTCCGGCAAAATCTCGCATATCTCAACGGGCGGAGGCGCCTCGCTCGAATATCTTGGAGGTCGCAAATTACCGGGCGTGGAGGCCCTAACAAATAAATGAGCACCACAAAACGCCGCCGGGTGATTGCCGGCAACTGGAAGATGTACAAAACGCCCACCGACACCCGCGCGTTTTTCACCGCCTTCAATCCGTTAG
>DASXBH010000015.1:0-7693 GCA_036491775.1 Candidatus Acidiferrum sp. | reverse complement strand
GGTTCCGGATGGCCATGGAACTGTGGATTCAGCATGACGGGAGAGTTGGGCAGATCTGCACCCCAAACGGCACCGTCCATGAGCGGAGTGTAAAACATCAGGTGAGCTATCCAGTGGTGTTGGGCATCATCGGTAAGATACTGTTCTTTCGACATCATGTAGCTCATGGCTCCAGGCTCCAGAGGCGGCAGCTTTTCCTTTATGAATGTCTTGATGCCCTCGATGATCTGAGCTTTGGATTGACCGGCTAATACCATCTCCGTCCTTTTATACGTCATTGGCAGAATGGAGCGGGCAGCCGACGGATTGAAGCAAACCGGACCTCGAAGTTTAGGGTTCCAAAAATTAACGGCAAATTCGGCATCGAAGGGGCCCATCCACCCTCGTTCCACGACACACACGAAACCGTTCTTACCTTTGACTGCGGTTTCGTAGCCATGCTTTCCCAGGACGAGGACATCGGCATCGCCCGAGATAGCCTCCGGGGCTGCGCTCCGCGCCATGGCAATTTCGGCGTTGCGCTCCATTAGGTATTGATCAAGCGGAGCCATGCTTGGATAGGGTGCTTTGGTCTCCTGCGCTTGCGCTCGCCGCGACTCGCCTAGCCCGACAACCAGCGCAAAAGTTCCTAATGCGATCATGAGGACTATTTTTTGGCCCATTTGGTGCATTGATTCCTCCTGGGGAATTAAGAGACCAATACATTCCCGTATGGCTGTCCTAGCTTATATCCTTCTACCTTCTCCGCAACCATTCCAATTCTCTCCGGTCTTACACCCATTGGTACACACTCCGACTTCCGCTAGAATGCTGCGGTGCCTGAGAAGACTGAGAAGAAGGAATCCACACCCAAGCTGCTAACCGAAGGACTCAGCGAGCCGTTGCGCGCTTTGCTGGCTGCTCGCAATTCCGATCCCTTCGCTATCCTTGGCCCGCATCCTATCGAATCTCCTCAAGGCCGCCGCTGGGTTGTTCGCGCCTTTCAGCCCCGCGCCATGGACGCCAACCTTTTGCCCACCAATCATTCTGCTCTGCCCATGCGCCGTCTGCCCGATACCGGCTTTTTTGAAGGCGAGCTTCCCGGCATCAGCGAATCTGCTCCGGCTCCCTCCAGTTATCGCATCCGATTTCGCACTCAGTATGGCGAAGAGTTCGAAGGCTACGATCCTTACGCTTTCCCTTATCTGCTCACTGAGTTTGACATCTATCTCATGGGGGAGGGCCGGCACTACGACACTTACGAGAAATTAGGCGCGCACTTGAAAAGTCTCGAAGGCGTTAACGGCGTGCACTTCGCCGTGTGGGCGCCGAGCGCCCGGCGCGTCAGTGTAGTTGGTGATTTTAATCGCTGGGATGGCCGGGTCAATCCCATGCGCGCCCGCGGCTCTTCCGGCATCTGGGAGCTTTTCATTCCCGAACTCCCGGAAGGCGCCATCTACAAATATGAAATTGTCGGCCCTCAAGGCTCCGTCCTGCCGCTAAAAGCCGATCCGTACGCCTTCGCCTCCGAGCTTCGGCCAAACACCGGCACGGTCGTCGCGCGCCTCGATACGCATCACTGGAAAGATGCAGACTGGATGCATCAACGTCAGGGAAAGAAGTGGCTCGAGTCGCCAATCACCGTTTACGAAGTTCATCTAGGTTCGTGGCGCCGCATGCCTGAAGAAAACAATCGGTGGCTCACCTACCGCGAACTCGCCGAGCAGCTCATTCCCTACGTCAAGGAACTTGGCTACACACATATCGAATTGCTTCCCATCATGGAGCATCCCTACGACGGTTCCTGGGGCTATCAAACTCTTGGCTATTTCGCCGCCACCAGCCGCTTCGGCTCGCCTACGGATTTCATGTTCTTCATCGATGCCTGTCACCAGGCCGGCGTCGGCGTCATTCTCGATTGGACACCCGCGCACTTCCCGCGAGACACCCATGGCCTGGCATTCTTCGATGGGACTCATCTCTATGAGCACTCCGATCCCCGTCAGGGCTCGCATCCCGATTGGGGCACGCTGGTCTACAATTACGCCCGCAATGAAGTGCAAAATTACCTGCTCTCCAACGCACTGTTTTGGCTCGACAAATATCACATCGACGGCCTGCGGGTAGACGCCGTCGCCTCCATGCTCTATCTCGATTACTCCCGCAAGCCCGGCGAGTGGGTGCCCAATCGTTACGGTGGACGCGAAAATCTCGACGCCATCGACTTCTTTAAACGCCTCAACGAGGTCTCGCACCTACGCTTTCCCGGCGTCCTCACAATCGCCGAAGAATCCACCTCGTGGCCCAGCGTTTCACGCCCCACGTATCTCGGCGGCCTGGGTTTCAGCTTGAAGTGGAATATGGGCTGGATGAACGACACCCTCAGCTATTTTTCGAAAAACCCTATTTTCCGCCGCTACGAACATAACAAACTCACTTTCTCACTCCTCTACGCCTTCAGCGAGAATTTCATGTTGCCCTTCTCTCACGATGAAGTCGTTCACGGCAAAAATTCTCTGCTGCATAAAATGCCAGGAGATCTGTGGCAGCAGTTCGCCAATCTGCGCCTGTTGTACGGCTATCAATACGCGCATCCCGGGAAGAAACTACTTTTCATGGGTCAGGAATTTGCCCAACGGCACGAGTGGAGCGAAGCACGCAGCCTCGACTGGCATTTGCTGCAGTACGAATCTCATAAAGGTGTGCAGCGCGTGGTCACCGATCTTAACCACCTGCTCGCCTCCGAACCCGCGCTCCATCAAGTCGATTTCGAGTGGCAGGGCTTTGAATGGATTGACGCCAACGATTCCGACAACAGCGTGTACTCGTTCATTCGTCGCGGGAAAAATCCCGACGATATTCTCGTCGTGGTTCTAAACTGCACGCCTGTAGTCCGCTACGGCTACCGTCTCGGCGTTCCTAATCCCGGCAATTACCAGGAAATTTTCAACACCGATGCCGAAATCTACGGCGGCTCGAATGTCGGCAATCTTGGTGGCATGAACGCCGAGGAATTCCCGTGGCAGGGCCGACGCCATTCGCTCTCGCTGACCGTCCCTCCGCTTGCTGCAATTTTTCTGAAGTGGCACCCGGCTTGATCCTGATGGCCCCTGCTGAAACAACCGAAAATGCGACCGCACCTGCTGCCAGTTTGAAATGGCTCAACTGGTCTTCCTTATTGCTCGCCTTCATTCAGAGCGTCTGCAGCGCCTTTATCGCACTCAGCAGTATTCGCCTCTTGATCGGCGCCGCCGCCTTCGCTTCCGCCATTGGCGTAGTCAAAATCGCTGACAAATTGCACATCGATGCAATCCGCATCCCCATGATGGTGATCGCTTTTGTGGGTTCGGTGGTGAACTTGCTCGCTCTCTGGCAGGTCTGGCGACTCCGCCGGCGTTCCGCCTCTGCCTGGCGCCAGACGTCGGTCTCGCCGAAACAGAAACGCTCCGAGCGCGTTCAGTTTTCTCTTTCCGTGGTCACACTTTTCTTGTTGGCCGCGGAATTCTGGGCTCACTGGAGTCTCTTCGGCCACCAGTAACGGCAGCCGCCCTCCTCGTATTCCCGCTAACCTGACCGGTCGTCACTCTCTATCTTTCTAATGTCCCGAATCGCATCCTCGAGTTTCTCGTGCAGCCGATCGCTATACCCCACCGGCAACTCGTAGGTTCGTTCGTCCGCCGTCAATACCAGGACATTCCGTGTGGAATCCAATATCGCCGAACACACCTCGCAATTTTCCAGGTGCTTCTCAATGTCCACGAGCAACTCTGCATCCAGATCCTTATCGAGATATTCCGAGATATGTTCCCAAACCTGTTTGCATGGCAGTTTCATTGGAACATCCTCCCGAAGAATCCTTTTCGCGCCGGCGCGTTCTGCTTCAGATACGGCACCAGGCTCTTCTGCAGCATGATTCGCGCCCGGTGCAGCCGCACTTTCACCGTGCCCACCGTTATCCCCAACGCTGCCGCAGTTTCTTCCTGATTTAGCTCTTCCAAATCTCGCAACACAAAAACCTCACGATAAATAGTCGGCAAGCGGTCCACCGCTTCCCGCAATTTGCCTCGCAGTTCCTTACGTTCCAAAGCCTCGGATGGGATCTCTCTCCAGTCCGTCAGAAATGTCGGCGTGAAGTCACCTTCTCGCTCCTCCAATGACGTTTCGATGGAGTCCTCGGCCGCCGTCTTCGCTTTCCGGAGGCGCCGCCGTCCCTCGTTCATCGCAATCGTCACCAGCCACGTGCTGAACTTCGATTCGCCGCGAAAACTCTTCAGGTGCCGGAACGCGCTGATCATCACGTCCTGCGCTCCATCTTCCGCTTCCGCCTCATTTCGCAACATCGCGAAGAGCGTCACGTACACCATCTTCTCGTACGGCCGAATCAGCTCGTGAAACAGCGCGCTCTCGCCAGCCAGGATCCGCTGGATCAAATCGGCATCATTTTGACTAACCACCTGCATCGCCAAGTCCTAGTTCTCCGTGATCAGCCGATCCGTATGGCCGCCCGAGCGGCACTTCCAGGTACGAGTCCTTATTTCACCTAAAGTTACAGGCACTCCGACGATACAACCCTGCTTTCGACAATAAAATCATATATCCTGTACCCTGGCTTGCGCTGTGGGAGGTTCCCTTGTCGTCCCCATTTTTCCAAAATAAACCCCTGAATCTCGCCGGAGTCCTCTTCACACTTGCCGCCGCAACCTTTTTGACCCTTCCCGTAGCCGCCCAGGATCCCGGTCCTTGGAAACCCGATCCCCGCTCCAGCGCGCCACCACCACCTCCTCCGCCCGCCGCTTCTCGCGAATCGGCGCCTCCCCAAAAGCTCCACTCACCCGGAGACAATCCCGTCACCAACGAACCACCCTCCCAGCCTGTCGACGAAATCATCAAACGGTTCGGCGAGCGCGAAGCCGAATTCAAAAAAGAGCGAGACAATTACACCTACACCCAAGCCTTCGCCATCCAGACCGTTGATGATCAGAGCGGCATGGTCGATGGCGAATATCGCATGACCAGCGACATTATCTTCACTCCCGAAGGCAAGCGCTTCGAGAAGGTGACCTTCGCTCCGCCGGACAGTCTGCAGCGCATTTCGATCAGCCAACAGGACCTCGACGACATCCGCAACGTCCAGCCCTTCGTCCTCACCACTGCCGAACTTCCTAAATACAATGTCACCTACGTTGGCCGCCAACAGGTCGATGAGCTGGCATGCTACATCTTTGACGTCGCTCCCAAAACGATCGAAAAGAATCAACGCTATTTTCAGGGCCGCGTGTGGGTCGACGACAAAGATCTTCAGATTGTCATGACCGAAGGTAAAGCCGTCCCCGACATCATTACCAAGAATAACGAGAACGTCTTTCCTCGCTTCCGCACCTACCGCCAGAACATTGAGCAGGGCTTCTGGTTTCCCACCTACACCCGCGCCGACGACTACCTGCACTTTCGTCGCGAAAACGTGCACATCCGCATGAGCGTGAAATATTCCAACTATCGCCGATATGGAAGCACAGTTAAAATTCGTTCATCTACCGAAATCAAAAATCCTCCTCCACCGAAGTAGCAAAGTAGCTTATCGCAACATTCGATAGGCTTTCTTTGGCGTTCGCGTATTTAGCACTCGGGACTAAGTTTCACCCTGTCCTCAGTTACAGTTGCTCTTTTCGCCATTTTCCCGCATTCTCAGGCATCACGTCGTCGCCCACAGGCGTCACACTAAGAGCGTTCACGTAAACCGTCCAGCTTGGAGTGCATTTGTTTATTTCTTCTCTCGCGAGTGTTGTGGTGTTTGCGCATCGCAGATTGCGCCGCACCCGCTTGATGCTGCGCCGCTCTACTTGTTTGGGAGTCTTTTCATTCTCTTGCGTCCTCGCGCTTCACTCCTCCTCCACTTCCGCCTGCGACCACATCCCGGCCGGCAAATCCTTTTGGATCCGCCTGCTCGATCCTGTCGCCTCCTACAGCTCCAAGCCGGGCGCTACCATTCGCGCCATTCTCATCCAGTCCCCGGAATGTAGCGATGGCCCGGTCTTCCCCGCTGGATTGGAACTCGAAGGGGAAGTTATTGCTGTTCACAAGGTCGGTCTTGGCATCAAACACGAGACCGCTTCGCTCGAGGTCCAGTTCGATCGCCTGGTCACCACTAGTGGCGACGCGCTGCCCCTCGCTGCCCAAGTCGTGGAAATCGACAATGCTCGCGAAACCGTTCGCAACGGCGTGATCCACGGCATCAACGCGACGAATTCTCCCCAAGGTCGCATCACCAGTCGTTTGATCCATCTGCCCACTTACAATCCCTACACGGATTGGGGCCTGCTGACCTATCGCTCCATCTTCAGCAAACTACCCGAGCCGGAAATCTATCTTCCACCTGGCACCGATCTCCGCCTGCAGTTGAATCTTTCCCTTAATGTTTCCGATCAACCGGAGCTTCCGCGCCCTTCGTTCCAAATGGACGAATACGAGCGTGGCGATGTCGAAATGCTGCTCTCCAAGTCTTCCGAGCGCACCACTACCCGCTCCGGCAAAGACGCAGATCTGGTCAATATTCTTTTTGTTGGTTCTCGCGATCAGATCCAGCAGGCATTTACCGCTTCCGGTTGGCTGCCGAGCGACCACAATTCCACTCGCGCCATTCTCAAGCAGTTTGAGGCGGTCCTCACCTTCTCTAATTACCCGACCATGCCCATTTCCCGGCAGCTTCTGAATGGCGATCCGCAAACTCTAACCTGGCAGAAGAGTTTCGATAGCTACGAAAAGCGCGAACACCTTCGCCTGTGGATCGAACCAAGTGAAGTCGATGGCCAGGAAGCCTGGCTCGGCGCCTACACGCGCGAAACCAGCGCCACGTTCTCCATCAAGTATCACAATTTTATCCACCACATCGATCGCAACGTCGACGAAGGCGTGCTTATGCTGGTCCGCGATCTCTCCCTGGCCGGATGCGTCGACGCCGTTCGGCAACTCCCACGGCCTGATTTTCCGCAACTAACCTTCAATGCCACCGGTGATGAAATGCACACCGATGGAGTTCTTAACGTCGTGCACCTGAAAGACTGCGAACGCCCCGCGGTCGAGTATTCCAGCCGACATCCCTTAGTTCCGGTTCGCCCTCGCAGCCGTGTCGTCCGCTATATCCGCACTCAGGTTCTTCTCTATAAGAGTGACGTTGTCCGTGGCAACCTCATATACGGTGGGTACGATCTGACCCGCATGGCAATTCGCTCTTTCCGCCATCACGACGAGGACTATTCCGACGTGACCAATCTTCCGGCCTCCCCGGTTTCTCCCGACACTCTGTTCCCGTCACTTTCGATCACCAACGCAGCCGTGACCCGGTGAGTTCACCTCCCGGGCCACGTAACCACTCCTCCCGATCTTTCAAAACGCTTCGAGCTTCGCTACTCCAAGCACACTGTTTGCCTGCTTGCTGTAAATCACGACCGTCGAAAACGTAGAGAGATCCGTCGCCGCCGGCACCATATATCGTTGCTCCATCGAACCGGCCTGCAACATTCCGACTTCTTCGCCCTTCAGCGTCCCGGGTTGTACCACTTGCTGCGAACCGCGGTCACCAGACTTGGCCAACATCACCGATAGCCCGTCCCCAGCCGCTGCCTGTAAATCGGTCAGCCTCAGCTCCAGCTTGCCATCAGCCGCCTTGTAGATTGTTGCTCGACCTTTCGTCACCTCCGCTCTCCCTTCGAACTTT
>DASXBH010000014.1:0-11505 GCA_036491775.1 Candidatus Acidiferrum sp. | reverse complement strand
TGGCTTTGTCTCGCGTGTCTTCCTCAACCACATGCAAAGCCGCCAATGCTGTCCCTTGCTGACAATCCAGGCAATACGCCACGCGTGCGGCCCGTTCCGCATGCGGCTTGAAATTCGTGACAAATAAAATTCGCTTCAATTCCAGCGCTACTCCAGACTCTCTCCCCATCACGTGGGGCGTCACGGTCAATGTCGAAAAATCGGCCATGCGGAAGATCTCTTCCGCAACCGAGCCCAGCAGCATTTTCTGTTTTGCAGCTCGCCCCCACGTTCCAAACGCCACAAGTTCAATGCGATTCGCCGCGACGCAGTCGCGTACTACCGGCCACACCGGTCCTTCCTGCAAAATCGCCTCGTACGGCACTCCTGCCCAGTCCACACTCCCGGTTAACCTTGCCATCTCTGCTGCGGCGTAGTCTTTGGCTCGCGCGATCGTTTCTTCCGACCGGTCCGGCCCCGCGTATTCGAGAAATTGTGGCGGGATGGCGTGCAGCAGAAAAATCTGGCTCTTCAGCCGGCGACTCATCGCCAGCGCACACTCCAGCGCCGCGCGCGCGCCTTCCGAGAAATCGGTGGCGACCAAGATTCGCGAGAATTCGACGACCGGCGATGTCAGGTCGTCTCTGACGGTCGCACTTCCTGTGAACATGAACCGAACCGGGCTTTCTGGCGACCCTGCTGTGATGGGCCGATTGAGAGAGGTGATGCACATCACTAGCCATCGTCGTCCTCCGCAAGCTTCTGAAATTAAACAGCTTATTTAGGCGGGATTTGCCTCTTCCCCAAAATGCGGCGGATGGCGCACCTCCTCGCGAGTTTTCACCCTCTCTTCACCTGCGTCTCGCGTTGATTCCGGCCGTACGCCGCCGCGCACTTTGCCGCGCTCCCAGGTAAGTTTCCTGGGATGGTATTATTCTGCGGATGTTAAACGCTCCCATCCCCGCCCCCTCCCACCCGGAAACTTTTATCGAAGAGATGAAGCGCTACCTCCATTTCCGTGAACGCGACTCCGAACTCCTGCGGAAGTTGGGCCCCCTTTTGTCTGCCCACCTTCCCGAGATGGCCGAACGTTTCTACGCGCAAATCCCCCACCATCCCGGCGCCGCCCGTGTCTTCACCGGTGGTGACGAGCAGGTTCAACGCCTCAAAAAAACGCTTCAAGCTTGGGGTTCCGGCCTCTTCAACGGCATCTACGACGAACATTACGCCGACGAACGCTACCAGATCGGGTTCCGCCATGTGCGCATCGGGCTCGACCAGAAATATGTCATCAGTGCCATGGGCGTGGTGCGCGCCTTCCTGCTGCAAAAATTGTTCGACGAATTTCCCGAGCGCGAAGAGCGTCTGGCCTATTCACAAGCACTTAGCAAAATTCTCGACCTCGATTTGAACTTGATGTGCGATTCCTATTTTCGCGCCACCATGTCGCACCTCCAGGCCCTCAATCAGGAACTCGAACACGCCAGCATACAGTTGGCCGAGGCCAACGCCATTAAGGATGAATTTTTGGCCCAGGTTTCTCACGATCTGCGCACGCCGCTGAATTCCATCCTCAGTTTTACCAAGCTGGTGCTCGACGGCCTCTGCACCACTCCGCAAGAAGAAAAAGAAGTTCTGCGCGATGTCTTCAGTAGCGGCCAGCTTCTTCTACGCCTGGTCAACGACCTTCTCGATATTTCCACCATCGAAGCGGGCAAGCTCTCCCTCAATCTCGAAGAACTCGATCCCCGCGCCATTTTTGATTCCACTTTGCCTCTGGTTGCCGTTCAGGCCGCATCGAAAAATCTCCGTCTGATCGACGAAACTCTCGAACAGGATCTGCCCGTGGTTCTTGGCGACGAAATTCGGTTTCGCCAGGTCCTCATCAATCTTTTATCCAACGCCGTTAAATTTACGTCCGATGGCTCCGTGCGCGTACGCGCCATCGCTGCTCCTTCCGCGGCTCACTTGCGCTTTGAAATTGAAGATACCGGTCTCGGCATCCCCATCGAAAAGCGCGATTTGATGTTCGAGAAGTTTGTCCGCAACAATTCCAAAGCGCAGCGCGGCATTGCTGGCGTCGGTCTCGGTCTGGCCATCGCCAAACGTCTTATAGAGATGATGGGCGGTCAAATCGGCTTGGACAACGGGGCCAACGGCTCCGGCTCCCTCGCTTGGTTCACCTTGCCGCTTGCCAAAACTTCAGTTACTTCCGAAAGCGTGCAAGTTTAATGGCGCTCCCAGACTCCCCAAAAAAGCAGCGCATCATCATCGTCGAAGACAACGCCCTGGTCGCCAAGTTCTTCAGCATGGCTCTCGAACGCGGCGGCGGCTATTCCTGTTTGATTACCGAAGACGTCCCCGCAATTCTAGAGGAAGTGCAAGCCGGCCTGGTCGATCTGGTGCTCCTCGATATTTCCCTCACCAGCGCGGAGTGGGAAGGCCGCAGTGTCGATGGCATTGAACTTTGCCGTATCTTGAAGTTACGCTCGCCCCGGCGCCTCCCGGTTTTACTGGCTACCGCGCACGCTATGAGCGGCGATCGCGAACGCTTCCTGGAGAGTTCCGGTGCTGACGGCTACCTGGAAAAACCGGTCTTTGATTCCGCCGTTCTCATTCAAAGAGTGCGCGATCTCATCGACGGCACAAGGAAGTAATCCGCCATCTGTATCCAATTTTATTTCGTTTAACTCTTACGCGAGTGTGGCTTGCAGGACTTCCCGTAACAGTTCCAGTTTTTGTGGATTGAGTTTCTTGCCTTGCGAGGTGAGATAGAAAACGTCGATTGCCTTCTGCCCTTCGGTATCGATCAGCGCCACTTCAATGTTGCATGCCAGTCGCGCCAGCGCCGATCCCACTTCATACAGCAATCCCGGCCGGTCCTGTGTAGTCACTTCCATCAGCGTGCACAAATCCGAAGACGCGTCGTCGAAATTGATGGTCGTCGGCACCGCCACCTTCACCGGCCTCGCCACCATCGCTCCGAGCCGTCCCTTCAGCAACGGCTCCAGTGGCTGCTTGCCATTCACCACATCTGCGATGCTCTGTCGGAATCTCGGCAGTTCGTCGGGATTCAGTTCCAGCGTGCGATGCAAATCCACAAAGTGAAATGTGTCCAGCACCACGCCCGCGGAGTTGGCAAACGCATCCGCCTTCACGATGTTCATTCCCCACGCCGCCAGCACTCCCGCAATCGCTGCGAACAACGCCGGGCGATCCGCCGACAACAATGTCAACGAAAACGCATGATGTGTGGCCTTCACTTCCGTCTGCACCGGCTCCACGCCCAGTTTGGTATACAGCTTGAAGTGCGACGCAATTTCCGCCGGGGTATGTACCGCCAGATACCGCCGCGGGAATCCCTCCAGGAACCGCTCAATTTCCGTCTTCGACGCTCCACCCGCTTGCTGGCGCACCTGCTCCAGCAGCAATGCCTCGTCCGAAGCGTGCAGTCGATCGCGATCCACGGTGCGGCTGAAATGGTTCGAAGTCGCCACGAATAACTGCCACAACATTTCCGCTTTCCACGGCGTCAACGCTTCCGGATTTACCGCGTGAATATCCGCATACGTCAGCAGGCACAGACGCTGCAATCGTTCCTGCGTTCCCACATTCGTCGCGAATCCCGACACCGTCGCCGGATCAAAAATGTCCCGCCGCTGCACCGTCGCCGACATGTCCAGGTGGTGTTCGATCAAAAAGTGCACTTCCGCTTTTTCTTCCGCATCCAGCTTCAGCCGGTCCGCGGCCGTTTCCAAAGCCTGTAAACTCCCCGCCACATGATTCTCAACCGGCATGCCTTTGCCCACATCGTGCAGCAACAGCGCCAGAATCAGCAGGTCGCGCCGGTCCACCGTACGCCACAGCGGACTGAAGTGCGCGCCCAGTGAATCCGGCGGATCGGTAAGTTCCTGCAAATGCTCGATCGTCCGCAGCGAATGCTCGTCCACCGTATAGCGGTGATAAAAATCGCGCACCACTAGAGAATCAATCGTTCTGAATTCCGGCAGCACTTCAATCAGCAACCCCAGCCGGTGCATTGGCCGCAACGCCATTCCCGGAAAATCGGCGCCCAGAATCTCGCTCAACACCGGCCATGCAATACGCGAATTCCGCTGCGGCAATTCTGGATGCGTCATGATGTACGCAATCCCGCGTTCCGCGTCGCGGCTCAAGGGCACACCGCCGCGCGCCGCTTCCGTCAGCAAGGCGTATGTCGCACTGCGATCCGAAAATGCTTGCTCGTTGGTCAGTTCCAGCAAACCTTCGCGCAGCACATACGGTTTGGCCGCGGTTCCTTCCGCCTTTGGCCCGCCCAATGTCGCATTCACTAGTCGCTGACGCAGAGACAACGTTGTCGCCGCGCGCTGCTCGATATACCGCAGCAACTGCCGGTTCAACGTGCGTGCGTGACGGAAATACAAGCGCATCCACTCCGCCGCATTTCGTTTCAAATTGTCATCGATGCCCAGCGAACGTTGCGCCGCATCCGCCTGCAACTCATATGTCAGCGTATTGTCGTTGCGCCCGTTGCTGTAATGCAGAAAGCAGCGAATCGCGCTTAGGAATTCCACCGCATTCCTTGTCAGCTCATCTTCATTCACCGGACTAATCCGCGGATCGCGCCGATCCCCCGCCAATTGCCGCATCCACAACCGTGCATGATAATCGCGCAGCCCGCCGGGCGCTTCCTTCACATTCGGCTCAAGATGGAAAATCGTGCTGCCATAACGCTGCAGCCGTTCGCGTGTCAGCCGCTGCACTTCCGAAAGCAAAAATGTCCGCGATTGTTTTTCCGGGCCTGAGGAAATTTTGGCATCCAGCTTTTCAAACAGTGGATGATCTCCATCCAGAAAGCGCCGGTCCAGCATCGCCAGATGAAACTCCGCGTTGCCGTCTTCAATCCGCTTCGATTCTTCCAGCGTGCGTCCCGCGGAACTCACCCGAAATCCCAAGTCCCACAGCGTCCGCGAGAATTCCGAAATCAGCGGACGAAATTCTTGCTCCGCCTTTTCATTTCCAAATAGGAAAAGTAAGTCCAGGTCCGAGTAGGGGAACAACATTTCCCGGCCATAACCACCAAGTGCCAGCAGGCAAAGCCCCGAAGACGTCGTGTTGCGAACTCGCAGCAACTCTGCAAAAACTTTGCGAATCGTGTTATCCGCAAGCTCACACAACTGCCGCAGCGTATCTTGCGCGCTCGCGCCGTTCTCAAACAGTTTACGAATGCGCTCACGCTGTGCGTCGCACTGTGGGCCAAGCACAGACAGCGGAGTTACCGATTCTGCCATTGGTTTTTTCGGACGAAAGCTCGAAACGAGACCGGGACGCGGGGTAGACATCGGACTCACAGAGCGCTTTCGCCGCGTTCCTCGTTGCGAATCCGGATCGCTTCATCGACCCGGGTTAGAAATATCTTACCGTCTCCGATTTTTCCTGTCTTGGCGCTTTTCAGGATGGTTTCTACCGCGCGATTCACCAATCCATCCGCCAGCACCACTTCTAATTTTATCTTCGGCAGCAAATCCACCGTGTACTCTCGCCCTCGATACACTTCCGTGTGCCCCTTCTGCCGGCCGTGCCCGCGCACTTCCGTCACCGTCATTCCTTCGATTCCAATTTCCAGCAGCGCTTCTTTTACCGATTCGAATCGCGACGGCTGAATGATCGCTTCTATTTTCATCATACGAAGTTCTGCTCCCGCCTTGCGTGTTCCCGAGTGTACTCTTACTTCGTTTTTACGACTCCAGGTTATACGCCTCTTCGCCGTGCTGCGTGATATCCAGCCCTTCGATTTCCTGCTCTTCCGTTACTCGCAGACCCGTGACCGCATCCACGATCTTCAAAATCACAATCGTTCCCACCAGCGCGAATACCCACGCGAACGCAATCCCTACCAACTGGTAGCCTACTTGGCCCCAATGTCCGTCCAGCCCGCCCGTCGGTTTTCCTGCTCCATAAATTGGATTGTAAATCGCCCGCGCAAATATTCCGGTCAGCAGCGCTCCAATCGTTCCACCAGCTCCGTGAACGCCAAACGCATCCAGCGCGTCATCGTAGCCGAAAATTGCTTTGAACTTGGCCACCATCCAGTAGCAAAAAATTCCCGCGATGAATCCAATCACCAGCGCCGGCATTGGGCCCACGAAACCTGCCGCCGGCGTAATCGCCACCAGCCCCGCGACCGCTCCGGAAATTGCCCCCAGAGCGCTGGCCCGGCCGTTCTTGAACCATTCCGCCAGGCTCCAGCTGCACGCCGCCGCCGCTGCTCCAAAATGCGTAGCCACAAACGCGCTCGTTGCCAATCCTCCCGAAGACAGCGCGCTTCCGGCGTTGAATCCAAACCAGCCCACCCACAACAAGCAAGCGCCAATAAAACTCAACACCAGACTGTGTGGCGGCATCGGCTGCTTCGGATACCCAACACGCTTTCCCAGATATAGCGCGCACACTAATGCCGAAACGCCCGACGTAATGTGCACCACCGTTCCACCGGCAAAATCCAGCGTCGGAAATCTTCCGCCCAGCGACGCGTTCAACATTCCGCCTTTGCCCCACACCATGTGCGCCATCGGCGCGTACACCACGAAAAACCACAGCGTCATGAACAGCAGCGTCCCCGAAAATTTCATGCGTTCCGCCGTCGCGCCCGTTATCAGCGCCGGCGTAATAATCGCGAACATCAACTGGTACACCATAAACGTCATCTGCGGAATCGTTGCCGCATAATCCGGATTCGCGTCAATCCCCACGCCCTTCAAAAACAGGTGCCCAAAATCTCCAATCACCGGCCCGTTTCCGCCGAAGCACAGGCTGTATCCCACCAAAGCCCACAGCACGGTAATCCACCCCATCAACGCGAAGCTCTGCATCATCATCGCCAGCACGTTTTTGTGCCTCACCAGCCCGCCGTAAAACAGCGCCAGCCCTGGCCCGGTCATCATCAACACCAGCGCCGCGCTCACCAGCATCCACGCGTTGTCCGCCGAAGATTGTGCCGCCGCCACCCGTTTATCCAGGTCGCTTAATTTGTCGTTAATGGCTTGGGAGGCTTCTGCGGAGGGGGCACTGGCAGGTGTGGTCGAGGTCTGCTGGGCGCGCAACGGACAAGCGCTCAATACCAGGGTCAGTAGGAGGCAACAGGCTACTCCCATGCGCTTCATCGAGTTCTCCGGTAAGAAAGATTTGTCAGATGCGTCTGCAGTTTCGCTCTCTTTTAACCTTGGGGAAATGTCACGGTGAAGACGGATTATACGCACGAGGCGCAGCGCCCCGCCGTTCGAAATTTCGCTACACTCAATTCATTTTTCGGATGGAGCCGCGCCTAACAGCTTTCTTTTTGTTTCGCCCGCAAACCGGTCCGCATCCCGGGTCGGCCGCGGGATGCGATACCCGTCGCTCACTGCCAGCGTCAGCCGAATCGCCGTCTCTAGGCTCACCCGATTACCCTGCGACACAAACACTGGATTAACGCCCGTCCGCGTTCGTAGCGCTGCCCCGATGCACTCGCCTCCCGCCTTTTCATCCCTTAGCGGCACCCAATTTCCCGCTCCTTCTGGCAGCAACCCATGCGTCCCAATCAGCAAGCTCTTCGCGCACCCAACCGTCGGCCGTTCCAGTACCACTCCGAGATGTGCCGCCAGCCCCAGCCGCTTCGGATGCGCGACCCCCTGTCCATCGCAAAACAGCACGTCCGGCAGGTCTTTCAGCTTCCCCAGCGCCGCCAGCAACACCGGAATTTCCCGGAAACTCAGCAGTCCCGGTATATACGGAAATCTGAGGGGCAGCACCGCATACGCCCGCGCGATTTCCTGCATCTCCGGAAACCGATACACCACTACGCACCCAATCGCCTGATTCGCGTCGCGCAGCAAATTCCACCGGCTCCGTTTCTTCCTAAGCGCCTGCGACCCTGTCAGCACAAACGACGCATCCAACCCCGCTACCGTTCGAATCTCCGGTAGCCGGTCTTCTCCAACCCAGTGCTGCCGCAACTCATCCTGAATCGCCCGCGCTCCCGCAGGAAGCACATTCCACCGGTGCCGTCGCACCACCAGTGCTGTCTTGTTCTTCATCGTTATCATCGTATAATGCAGGGGTCGCGATTGAGATGACTGCCTGGCGGCCACCCGGCTACCTGTTCACCATGGAAGGGAAACATCGATGACCCTGCACCCGCCTCTGGAAGTTTCCGTGCGCCACGCCGACGGAGTTCACTTCGTCGTTGTGCAAGGACGCCTCACCATCGGCGAACCCAGCGAACATCTCAACGATTTCGTCAAGAAATTAATGGATGAAGGTGCCCGCAAACTGGTTGTCAATCTCAACGACATCCCGCAAATCGATAGCTCCGGAATTTCTGTCCTGGTGAAAATCTCCATCGCCCTGGCCCGCCTCGGTGGAGCCCTCCACCTCGTCACCGGTCAAGGCCGCGTCCGCGACGCACTCACCGTCACCCGCCTCGTCGAAGCGATCCCCACCTTCGAAACCGAAGCCGCCGCCAAAAACTTCCAACCCCACTCCGCCTCCGCCTGATCCCGTATATGGCTTTATGCGTGCGCCCCGCATCAACGCACCCAGCCTCTTCCTTCTTTCGCTCACCCTATCTTTTTTCTTTGCGAGCCTTCACTCGCCGCTATTAGCAGCTCAAGAATCCCCCGCCAAACCCGATGCTCCCGCACCGAAACAGCAACCGCCAATCGTCCCGCTTCCGAAAGGGCCTCCGCCAACCCCACAACCGGCGATAGGATCCGAAGCGTCGCCAGAGGTACTTCAAGACTTGCAGGAATTAGCTGTACAAATCTTGAACCATATTCCGGGGGACCGATGTCGCAAAAAAGGTTGCACGATTCTCGTGACAGATTTCGAACTGCCGGACGGGAACGTGTCTCGCTACGGCATTCAACTAGGCGATGCGCTTTCCCATGAACTAGCTACTCAATCCCGCAACGTTCACCTTTCCGACCGCGACTTTCTCCACGATTCGCAATCAAATTGGAGAACCACCGTACACCTTAATTACGAACTCGCCCGGTCATTGGCGCGCTCCTTAGGTGCCGACATTATGGTTATGGGTACCACCGAACAAACGGGTGACGAGAACGTCCAGCTCTCCGCTCGAGCGTTCGACAGGAAAGACAGGGACTGGCCCGGATACTTTGCACTTATAGATTTCCGCGCTCCGAAATCGGCTGTTGACCTTTCTCCCGTCCAGTCTCGGGTAACTCTCCAAACGATTACATCAAGCAGCGGCGAAACCGTATTTCGTTCGGGCGTAGGTGGTGTATCGCTCCCGAGCTGCACCTATATGCCCAATCCGCCCTATTCTGAAGAGGCGCGTAAAGAGAAAATCAGTGGCGCTGTCATAACGGAGGCAGTCATCAATACTCGCGGTACATTGGAGGATTTCCGTATCCTCATCGGAATGCCCGCCGGTCTGAATGACACATTGATCGCCACCATGAAAACCTGGCGTTGCATCCCCGGGCAAAAAGACGGCAGACCCGTTCCCACCATCGTCCAATTCCAGGTTAACTTTCGATTATATTGAGACAGGGACCTGCTTTTCCTTCGGCCCGCAAGGACGGCAAGCCCCTCCTGATCCCGGTATAATTCGAAGTCAATTTCCGCCTGTATTGATTTACGACCGGATGGGAAGCAGCTTTAGCTACCCTTCTTCAATTCCGCCAGCACCAGCTTGATACTTGCTCCACATAAATACGCTTATAGCGGCAAATGAGTTTCTTGCTATCGAATTTCCACCACTTTATCGCCAGTTTCCAATGCTCCGATCAATTGGGAAAGGATGGAGTCGAACGCCGCAAACAATTCGCTTTTTCGGCAATTGCCGAGGCGCACCCAGACCACTTGAACTTTGGTATCTTCCTGCACAGCGTGCCGAACGAAGTCTGCGTCCTTTGTGACGACGATGAAAGAGTTCCCTTCGGCGTGCCTCCAGACTTCTTCGTCAGTCGCGGTGGCGAGACCTACCTCGAGTACATGGGTTGCGTTGCACCCATGTGAAATCAACCACTTCGCGAGCGAAGCGGGTAATTGATTGTCGATTAAAAATTTCACACAGATTGTAAAACGATGTGATCAGTCTGCAGCGCGGCATACTCAATCGCCGCCAGTATGTCTTCCCGTTCTAAAAATGGATAGTCGGAGAGAATTTCCTCGAAACTCGCACCAGCACTCAATAATTGCAGTACATCCACCACACGCATCCGTAGTCCCCGAATGCAGGGCCGTCCGCCACACTTTCCGGGCTCAATCGTAATCCGCCGAAGTAATTCCGATTTAGGCATTCCTAGTACACCTTGCCACAAACCCGCGTCCTCTACAACCGCACGACCTGGGCAGCTTTAGCTGCCCTTCTTCAACTCCGCCAGCACCAGCTTGGCCAATTCCTTCAACGTGTCAAACACGCCCTGCCCGTTAATCGCGACGCCCTCAATCACCGGCTCGCCCTTCTTCTGCAATTGCTTCTTCAACTCGTCCACCGTCATCGCGTTCGGCAGGTCGCGCTTGTTCAGTTGCAACACATACGGAATCGTCGAGAAATTTAAATTGTGTTCCTTCAAATGTTCCTGCAGGTTTTCCAGCGTCTCGAAATTCGCGTCCAGTCGTTCTTCCTGCGAGTCCGCCACAAACACTACGCCGTCGGCGCCCTTCAAAATCAGCTTGCGGCTGGCCTCGTAAAACACCTGCCCTGGCACCGTATATAAATGAAAGCGCGTCTTGAACCCGCGCACCGTCCCCAAATCCAGTGGCAAAAAGTCAAAAAACAGCGTTCGATCGGTCTCCGTGGCTAGCGAGACCATCTTGCCCTTCTGATTTTGCCCGGTATTATCGTAGATCCATTGCAGGTTCGCGGTCTTTCCGCCCAAACCTGGACCGTAGTACACGAGCTTGCAGTTAATTTCGCGCGCAGGAAAATTGATGAATGGCACTGTTTCGTCGACCTGAAAACAACCTGAAACTTATAACACACGCGCACAACTCCGGCCAAACTCACCTGTCAGTGGCGCATATTCGTAACTACAATTAGTTTCACGGAGAAGCAGCCATTCGCGGTACTTTATTTTCCAACCGTGCTCCCGGTCGGTAAAGGCTATCGAACTCGGCACTTTCTGTTTATAAAGGATAGAGTCAGTATGTTTAGGGTCAGAGTCGCCCGTCAGCCACGGCTCAGCTCTCCGGCCTTATTTCCAAGAATGAGGTCCACCAAGCCATGGCCACATACTCAGTTTCCTTTCGACTGCGTCGCACAATCACGGAGACAGCATTCGTCTCCGTTCCCGTCACCGGCGACTCGATCCAGGCCGGGGCCATCCGGCGACTTGTTGAATGTTGATAAAATGGTTCAAGTTGCTATCGACATGGGAAGTCTGGACTCAACCAATTGGGTGGTCGAAGGCAACACCTTAATCGAACTCCACCCGACGCAGACTCGACCGGAGCCCGGGTAGTTGCAAGCCTAGCATTCACCCATTTAGGTCTCGTTTGACGTAGAGCAAAAGTATT
>DASXBH010000013.1:0-3134 GCA_036491775.1 Candidatus Acidiferrum sp. | reverse complement strand
CGGAGCGTCCCGAGAAACGTACAGGCAGTTCGCAGGAAGTGAAATCCCAGCCTCAGCCGCAAGCGGAATCGGAGCACGCGCCATGAACCTAAATCTTGCGCTGTTTCGCTTACTGCTGTTTCCCGGGCTGCTGTATGCGGTGCCGGTGGCGTGGTTCCTGCTGTGGACGGAACGCAAAACCGTGGCGCTGATGCAGCGGCGCATCGGTCCGCCATTTCTGCAACCGTTTTTCGACTTCATGAAACTGATGGGCAAGTCGGTCCCGGCGCGGCCGGGAATTGCTGGTGCGCTGCTATCGGTTTGGCCGATTCTGGCGGTCGCGGCGTCGATTGGCGCACTCAGCTTGTTGCCGGTGTTTCCGGCGCGCAACGGGTTTCCGGGTGATTTGATATTGCTGCTGGCGCTGCTGGAGCTCCCATCGTTCTTCTACATCGCGGCAGGCTTCACGTCCGGCTCGCTGTTTGCGGAAATTGGTTCGGTGCGCGAAGCGGTGCTGAGCATTTCATACAACGTGGTGTTTCTGATTGCAGTAATCGCCATCGCGGTTTCGCAACATACCTTTCGATTGGAAGAACTCGCGCAGCCGTCCCCTTCCCTGCTGCGGTGGTTGGGCATTCTGGCAATTCTGGCGTGCATCCCGGCGAAGCTGCACCTCAATCCATTTTCGGTGGCGAACGCGGAGCAGGAAATTTATGCCGGACCGATGACCGAGTATGCGGGACCCGGACTGGCGCTGTGGGATTTGTCGCACGGTTTGGAATGGGTAGCGATGACCGGGCTAGTGGCGAGCCTGGCGATGCCGCGAAGCGCGCATTGGTGGATTGACTTGCTGACGTTCCAGATATTTTGCATGGGCGTGGTGCTGCTGCTTTCAGCGCTGGCTGCAGCTACGGCGCGGTTGACCATCGATTATGCGGCGCGAATGTACTGGCGACTGGGACTGGTGGTGGCGATCCTTGCGGTGTCTACCGCGCTGCTGGCGAGGCTGAAGCTATGAGCGTGTGGGCGCTATTAATGGACAATTTGCGCCACGGCACGGTGACGCTGCGTTTTCCTACGCGCCCACCAACCTGCAATCGCTATCGCGGGCTGGTGCGCATTAACACCGAGCCTTGCAAATGCTGCGGAATTTGCGCGGTGGTTTGCACATCGGCGGCAATCACCATGAAAAAGGGAGATGGAAAGTACGAATGGAATTACGACGCTGGCCAGTGCACGTTTTGCGGGCGTTGCGTTGATTCTTGCGCGCTGAAGTTGTTGACCATGGAATCCGTGCCGCCTCCCATTTACGAAACGAGCGGCGCTTTGAAACAAACGCATATCTGGGCGGCGAAGGTTGCCAAGGCTCCCACAGCGGCGATCGTGGGATCGAAGAGCCCGAACGAACCGGTGGCACTAACTCCCGAAAACAAAACTTCGCCGGCGGAGGAGATTGCCAAATGAGCGATCTCAATCAAATTTCCGCGGCGCTCGGCCTCCGTGAAACCTGGGAAAGAAAAAATGGTTCGTGGTGGATCGCCCCTGCAGTTCTGGACATTCGTCTGATGGCCGCGGTGATGCGTTCCCGCGACGCGCGCTTCGTGACACTCACGGCAATGCAATTGGCTCATGACGCGGCGATCCGGCTCGATTATCACTGGGACATCGATGGCCAGTTGCTTACATTCACGACCCATGCGAATGGCAATCAAGTGCCCAGTATTGTCGATCTTTGCGAAGCGGCCGACTGGGTGGAGCGTGAGACTCACGAAAATTTCTCGATCGATTTCACCGGCCACGAATACGAACCGCTGCTGCTGCGCGCCGGCGACGCTTCGGGCCTGCAACTCCGCAAGGAGGCTCCGTGAGCTATCGCGTTCCCATTGGGCCGTATCATCCGGCGCTCGAAGAGCCGTACAAGCTGGACCTGGTCTGCGAAGGCGAAACAGTGCGCGACGCGGAATTGCACATCGGGTTCAATTTTCGCGGGATTGAATATCTGGCGGAGCGCCGCAATTACGCGCAAGTGATCGCGTTGATGGAGCGCGTTTGCGGGATCTGTTCGAACGTGCACACCCTTTCGATTTGCCAGGCCATCGAACGCCTGGCGGAGATTACGCCGCCGGAGCGCGCGCTATACATTCGCGTAATCATGGCGGAACTGGAACGGTTGCACTCGCACATTTTGTGGGCCGGAATCGCCGGCAAAGTAATGGGCTTCAAGACCATGTTCATGGCCAGCTTTGAACTGCGCGAAAGCATCATGGACGCGCTTGAGGCCATTTCCGGCAATCGCGTGAACTACGCGATGAACCGGGTGGGCGGCGTGAATCGCGACATCGAAGACTCCGGTTCGTTATTGCGGATGCTTGACGGAATCGAGAAGGCGCTGCATCGATCGATCATTCCGGTCTTCACGAAGAATCAAACCGCGCTGACGCGCTGCGTGGGTGTCGGTGTCTTGACCAACGAACGCGCCAAATCGCTTGGCGTGGTGGGGCCAACCGCGCGCGCTTCTGGAGTAACGCAAGACATTCGTCGCGCGGCGCCTTACGCGGTGTATGAGCGGCTGTGCTTTGAGGTGCCGGTGGAAACGGGTGGAGACGTGCGCGCTCGTTTAGTGGTGCGCGCGCTGGAAATTCTAGAGAGTTGCAAAATTTTGCGCCATGCCCTGACCACGATGCCTGGTGGCGATTGGTGGGGCTCCAAGAAGAAATTAAAAGTTCCCGCGGGTACGGCGATTTCGCGGATCGAAGGGCCGCGTGGTGAAGTGCTGTACTCCGTAACCGCCGATGGTGTTTCCGACATGCCCAAGCGCATTCGGGTGCGCACCCCTACCTACGCCAACATGCCGGCGATTCGCGTGATGCTGCGTGGGGCGCGCCTTGCGGACGCGCCACTGATCCAGGCGTCCATCGATCCGTGCTATTCGTGTACGGATCGGTAGGCCAATCACGTCATCAAAACGCCTAAGGCCTGGCAACGAACAATGATCCATGCGGAACCTTGACACACGGCACGCCGCGTCCTATTGTTTGCGCACGTTAGTCCAGGGCCTCGTTTTTCCCGGTACATTTTTCAATATCTAACGTCTGAATGAGACCCAAGGAGGGTCAACCATGAACCGCGTCTTGAAATTTTTCGCGATCGCTCTG
>DASXBH010000012.1:0-2733 GCA_036491775.1 Candidatus Acidiferrum sp. | reverse complement strand
GGCGATGTTTCGCGACGATTTGGTAAGCTTCGCTGCGATACCAGTCTTTCGCTGCTTTTACAGTTGGAAACTTTGCTATCACGATTCCTTCAATGGGATCACCCTCTAGTACTTCGTGATTTCCGTAAGCCACTAGGACTTCGATCGGATGTCCCTTCATCGTGTCTTTAATTCCTGCCCAATAAGCCTCAAGCTGCTTTTGATCCAGTGTTTTTGTTCGGGTGAATACGATGTATGCAGACATGATTGATTTTCCTTTGTCGTTGATTCAGCGATTACCGAAGTTCCAAAAAACAGAAGGTCCATGGCCTGCTTTTGGCAATCTGAAACTTTTCGAGCCTCATTCCTGCCAGCCTCCTCCTAATGCTTCGTACAGCTGAACCACAGCCAGCAATTCATTGAGTCGGGCTTGCACGAGGCCTAATTCCGCTGAGAAGGCGTTGGTCTCATTGGTCAAGACTTCGAGATAGCCCGTGGCGCCGCCCGTGTAGCGCATATGGGAAAGCCGCGCGGCGTCCTCTGCGGATTGGAAGAGCAGATCCTGCTGTGTGCGGAATTCCCGCGTCTTGCGATACGCGACCAGGGCATCGGAGACGCTGCGAAAGGCTCCCTGAATCGATTGTTGGTAAAACAGCGCGGTCGTTTGCTGCTGGGCCTCGGCCAGACGCACCCCGGACCGGAGTCTGCCTGCCGTAAAAATGGGCTGAGCCAGTGAAGCGCCGAAACTCCATGCGCCGGCCGGTCCACTAAACAAGTTGGTGAGCGCAGAACTCTGGAATCCGCCGCTCCCGCTGAGCGAGATGTCAGGGAAATAAGCCGCGCGCGCCACGCCGATCTCCGCATTTGCCGCGACCAGTTGTTCTTCCGCCTGGCGAATGTCGGGCCGTCGCTCCAAGAGAGACGACGGAAGTCCCGGTGGCACTTGGGGAGGTTGATTTTGCTCAGTAAGTGTCTGCCCTCGGCGTATGTCTCCGGGGTTCTGGCCGAGTAGAATGCTCAGAAAGTTTTCCTGCTGTTCGACCTGCTGTTCCAGCGCCGGAATCTCCGCGCTCGCCGTAAAAACCAGCTGTTCGGCCTGTCGAACGTCCAGCAGAGAGGTCGCGCCCCCGTTGGCCAGAATTTGCGTCAGCCGCAACGATTCCTGCCGTGAGTCGAGCGTGCGCTTCGAGATCTCCAGCTGCAGATCCAGCGCTCGCAGTTGGAAGTACGCAGCGGCGACATTCGCCACGAGCGTCGAAACGACTTCCTGTCGGGCCCATTCACTCGCAAGAAGATTGGCCCGCGCCACTTCCGTCGCACGGCGATATTTACCCCAGAAATCCAAGTCCCAGGCAGCGGAGAGATTCACCTGTCCGGTACTCGTCTCAAAGGCGGGAAGGAACTTTGATTGGGCGGTGCGGACATCCGCAATGCCCGCCCCGGCGCTCAGGGTCGGAAACTGATCGGCGCGTGTGATCCCGAGTTGTGCCCTTGCCTCGAGTATCCGGGAGGCGGCGATTCGCAAATCGTAGTTCTGTTGAAGTGCAGTGCGGATGAGCGAGCGCAACTGCTCGTCCTGGAAAACTTCCCACCACTTTTGATCACCGAGAGAGATGGTCCCGCTCTCTGCAGTGCCCCCTGGACCAATTCCTCGATACGACGGAGGAACTGCGGCGACGGGCCTCTTGTAGTTGGGCCCTACGGTACAGCCCGAGAGCAAGAGGGCGACGCTCAGCAGCGCGATGCACTTTGTCATCCTAATCCGCCTCGGCGGGTGCGCTAGGAGCCGAGAGCATCGGACTCCGGCGGCCAGCGCCCGACCACTTCTCAACTACGTAGAACATCGCGGGGATGAAGAAAATACCGATGAGGCTTGCAGCCAACATGCCCCCGATCACGGCGGTGCCCATGATCTGCCGCGCCACGGCTCCGGCACCGGTTGCCGTCCACAACGGAACCGCGCCCAAGATGAATGCGAACGAAGTCATCAAGATCGGGCGAAGCCGGAGGCGCGCTCCCTCGAGCGCAGCATCCATCAGAGGTTTGCCCTGCTCGTATTGTTCCTTCGCAAACTCCACGATGAGGATGGCGTTTTTCGCCGCGAGTCCAATCAACATTACGAGACCGATTTGCGAATACACGTCACTTTCGATCTGCACCATGTAACTCGGCAAATAAGCGGAAAGGATGGTGCGTCTCAACCACAGAACGGCGAAGGCACCGAAGATTGCGACCGGCGTGCTGAGAAGCACGCTGAAAGGCAGAGACCAGCTTTCGTACATTGCCGCGAGGATCAAAAAGACGAATAGAAGAGAGAATCCGAAAATAGCCGCGGGTGGAATTCCCTGCTGCGCCTTCTTTTCCTGGAAAGACATTCCGAGGTAGTCGTAACCCATCTCGTGGGGCATCGTTTTCCGAAAAACATCTTCCAGCGCCCCCATTGCCTGATCGGCGCTGTAGCCGGGGGCAGCCGCGCCGTTGATCTGCGCAGCGCGATATTCGTTGAAGCGCATGGTGAATTCGGGACCTTCGCGTGATTCGAAGCGCGTAACGGAGGAAAGAGGGACCATCCCGCCTTTGTTATTTCGAACGTAGAACTGGCCGACATTTTCCGGCTGGGTGCGATAGTCACCTTCCGCCTCAATGTAGACCTGCCATTGCCTGCCAAAGCGGTTGAAGTAGTTGATGAAGTAGCCGCCCATGAAAGCTTGCAGCGTTTGGTACACGTCCTTGATGGACGCACCCTGCTTCACG
>DASXBH010000011.1:0-2937 GCA_036491775.1 Candidatus Acidiferrum sp. | reverse complement strand
GAAATCGCGGCGTGTGATGTAGTCCTGCATCCCCAGAATCTTGTCGCCGCTGAGGTCAGAATTGCGCTTGGTCATTTGAAGGCTTCCCGCGTGCCTGTATTGTCGTGACCGGGCATTATATGTCACCCGGCTGGTCGGAATTGAATGGGGACGTGGCGGTTCATGGAAAGTGGGCAACTCCGTTACAATGAGGACTCTGTTTTCTGCTCCAGGAGAGCTCTCTGATGAATTATCGGCGGTTTGGACGCACGGGATGGCAGGTCAGCGAAGTAGGATACGGGATGTGGGGTCTCGCGGGTTGGACTGGTTCTGACGATAAGGAGACCTCGGCGTCTTTGCATCGCGCCGTTGAGCTCGGCTGCAATTTCTTCGACACGGCCTGGGCCTATGGCGACGGCAAAAGCGAGCAGATTCTCGCCAAGATTCTCAGTGAATACAAAAATAATTCCGGTGTTGGGGGGCCGGACAAGCATCTCTACGCGGCGACGAAAATTCCTCCCAAGAATCGCAAGTGGCCGAGCCGACGCGATTTCACGCTTGATGATTGCTACCCACCGGATTACGTGAAGGAATACATCGAGAAGAGCCTGAAGAATCTGAACGTCGACACGATTGACGTGATGCAGTTCCACACATGGGAGGACCGCTGGCTGACGGACGAACGGTTGCCGCGCATGATTGAAGACATGAAGAAGAGCGGCAAGGTGCGCGCGTTCGGACCTAGCTTGAATCGTTGGGAACCTTACAATGGAATTCGCGCCGTGCTCGAGGGGCATGCGGAGGCGGTGCAGGTGATTTACAACATTTTCGACCAGAATCCCGAGGACGCGATGTTTCCGATCTGCCAGATGAAGGATGCGGCGGTGATTGCGCGTGTTCCGTTCGATGAAGGAACGTTGACCGGAACGCTCACGCTGGATTCGAAATGGCCTGCCGGAGATTGGCGCAACACATACTTTGTTCCGGAGAATCTGAAATCGAGTATTGCGCATGCCGAGGCGCTGCGACCGTTGATTCCTGCGGGCAGCACCATGGCTGAAGTCGCGTTGCGCTTCATTTTGAATCAACCTGCAGTCAGCACCATCATTCCGGGCATGCGCAAGATTAAGAATGTTGAGGCAAACACGGGTGCGAGCGCTGCCGGGCCGCTTCCTGGCGAACTGCACAAAAAATTGCGCGCACATCGTTGGGATCGCAACCCAACGTCGTGGTCACAATAGAGGGGGCTGGCGATGAGTCCAAGCGTGAAAGTACACATTTTCAATCAGACCTACGCCATCGGCGGCGAATTAGGCGAAGCGTATGTGCAGCAGCTTGCTGCTTACGTGGACGAAAGGATGCGGGCTATAGCGGATGCCACGTCGACGGTGGACACGCAAAAGGTGGCAACATTCGCGGCCCTGGCGATCGCCGACGAGTTGCACACGTTGCGCAAGGAACGCGGAGAGCAGAACGAGCTGATGAAGGAGCAGGCGGAACGCTGCTTGACTCTGGTGGAACGAGCTCTGAAGCAGACGGAATGAAGAGCTGCAGTTTGGGCCGCTGGTAATCAGCTGGCGCGTAAGGAGGCGCCCAGCTCTTTTTCGAGAGCCGCCACAATGCGAGTAGACAATTCGTTGATCTGAGATTCGGTGAATGTCGACTCGCGACTCTGGAACGTGACGCGAACCAATAAAGAATATTTCCCCGCCGGTACGTTTTTTCCACGGAACAAGTCGACCGCTTGAATCGAAGTAATTTCGCGGATGTTGAGAGCGTCGATGGTGTTGTTAACCTGCGCGAAAGTGACGCCATCCGCGAGAAATAGCGAGAAGTCGCGCTCGACACCGGGGAAACGCGGCAAGGGTTCGAAGCGGCGAGAGTTCTTGATGCCGTAGAACATGCAATAGAGAGGCCCTAACTCAATCTCTGCGAGATAGACTTCCTGACGGAATTTCAGCTTGTCGGCGACGCGTTTTGCAAGCTGTCCCGCGGCACCGAGTGGCTGATTGCCTTCTTTGCCGAGGTAGACTTGTCCGCGCTTGGCGGCGTGCAGCCAGTCTGGGCCGCCCTGTTCCCATCGCAAACCACCGGCAAGCGCACTGATTGCATCCAGATCGCCCTTGATGTCCCCGAAGACGTAATCGCGCGGCGCATCGTACAGGCCTTGCTGGCGAGCTAAGCCCGTGGCCCCCATCGTGAGTATGCGCGACTCGATAGGTTTGCCATCAACGAATCGATACTGACGGCCAATTTCGAATAGCCGCGCATCGCGTTGACCGTGATTCAGATTCCATTCGATCGCTGCAGCCATGGTGACAACGCCCGTGGATTTCAGCACGCCCGCTTCCTCGGATAGAGGATTCGACAATTTCGCGGGAATGCTTTCGGAGGGACGAAACAATTCGTTGCGATCTTCGGCTACGTGCGGAATGGTGACAATTTCGTGATAGCCGAGCCCGATGAGCCGTTCGCGTAGCTGGGTTTCGGCTTGGTGATACGGCAAACGCGCCGCACCGATGCGTGCAGCCGGCAAACGCGGCGGAAATTTATCCAATCCATAGACGCGCGCTACTTCTTCGATCAGATCGATTTCCCGTTCGACATCGGCGCGCCAGGAGGGCTGGGTACATTCCCATGCAGCCAGTAGTGAATTCGCGGCGCCACGTGTTTGGTCCACGCGAATCGGCGCGAAACCCAGCGCGCCGAGAACCGCCTCGATTTCTTTGTCTGGAACGTCCGCGCCCATAATGCGCAACAACTCTGCGCGGGTGAGAACGATCTTTCTTGGTGCGCGTTTTACGGGGTAGGCGTCCACAACGCCCGCGAGGAGCTCGCCGCCAGCAAGTTGCAGGATCAGCTCGGCAGCGCGTCGCGAAGCGACTTCGGCCATCTCGGGATCCGCGCCGCGTCCGAAACGGGTGCTGGCCTCGGTGTGCAACTTGAGCGAGCGTGCCG
>DASXBH010000010.1:0-17635 GCA_036491775.1 Candidatus Acidiferrum sp. | reverse complement strand
AATGGCAAATTGTCGCCGCGGAAGATGTCGTACGCACCGCAGTTTCTGCAAAATAATCGGATGGGAAAGGCGTATCCGACCTACGAGAGTTTAAAAGAAACTTCGTCGACCCCAGGTTGCCGCACTTTATACCAAAGAGTGACGCAACCTACACCAAGTTGGCAGGTGCCTCCCATTAAGAAACCAGGACACACCGCCAATACGCAAACGACACCCGGAGTATCTCCCGCATGGGTGAGCCCGGCGTTCTTTAATTTTTCATTGGGTTTACGCCGAAGCGTGGGGCAAGGCCCGCAACGCGGGTTCAGGTAACTTTGGTTCGCCCTGAGAAGTCGCAGCCGGCCGTGACTTCTGGAGCTTATGCTCCAGCGCCGCGCCAATAAACGCTGCAAACAGCGGGTGCGGCTCCAGCGGCTTCGACTTAAATTCCGGATGGAACTGGCAGCCCAGGAACCACGGATGCTCCGGTGCTTCCACAATTTCCACGTAATTTTCGTCGGGCGTCCTGCCGGTAATCTTCAATCCAGCTCCCAGCAAAGTTTTCTCGTACTCGCGATTAAACTCGTAACGGTGCCGGTGCCGCTCGCTGATTTCCAGTTGTCCGTACGCCTTATACGCAAACGAACCCGGCTCCAATTTGCAGGGCCACGCGCCCAGCCGCATGGTGCCGCCCATCTCGTCCACGCCTAGCAACTCGCGCAATTTATAAATCACGCGATTCGGCGTTTGCGGATCAAACTCCGTGCTGTCCGCCTGCCTCATCCCCGCCACATCGCGCGCATACTCAATCGTCGCGCACTGCATTCCCAAGCAAATTCCAAAAAACGGCACTTTATGATCGCGGGCGTATTGGATGGTATAAATCATGCCCTGGATCCCGCGCTTGCCGAATCCGCCCGGCACCAGGATCCCGTCGTATCCGCGCAGCATGCGTTCCGCAGTTTCCGCCGAATCGATTTCTTCCGACTCAATCCAATCAATCACCGTCTTGTAATTGTGTGCCAGTCCGCCATGCATCAACGCTTCGCGCAAACTCTTGTAGGCGTCTTCCAGTTGCACATATTTGCCAACAATCCCAATGCGCACTTCACCCTTGGGATGATGCAAACGGTGCAGCATATCCAGCCACGGCTGCATATTCGCCGGCCGTTCTTCCAGCCGCAGCAAGCGAATAATCTGCGCGTCCAATCCTTCTTTGCTCAGTTCCACCGGCACTTCATAAATCGTCTTCACATCTTCCATGGAAATGACGCAAGCATCCGCCACGTTGCAGAACAGCGCAATTTTATGTTTCAGGTCGTTGGAAATGTGGCGATCGCTGCGGCAAAGCAAAAGGTCCGGCTGGATTCCGATACCCAGCATTTCCTTCACGCTATGTTGGGTTGGCTTGGTCTTCAATTCGCCGGCGGCCGCAATGTACGGCACCAGCGTCACGTGAACAAAAAGCGTGTTCTCCGCGCCAAGTTCCAGCCGCATCTGGCGAATGGCTTCCAGAAACGGCAGCGATTCGATGTCGCCGACCGTGCCGCCAATTTCCACGATGACGATGTCTACACCTTCAGACACCCGCTTAATGCAGCGTTTAATCTCATCGGTGACGTGCGGAATCACCTGCACCGTTTTGCCCAAGTAATCGCCGCGGCGTTCCTTGGTCAGAATCGTTTCGTAGATACGTCCGGTCGTCCAGTTATTGTCTTTACTCAGCTTGACGTGCGTGAACCGCTCGTAGTGGCCAAGGTCCAGGTCGGTCTCAGCGCCATCGTCGGTTACAAACACTTCCCCGTGCTGATAGGGACTCATCGTACCGGGATCAACGTTCAGGTACGGGTCGCATTTTTGGATGGTGATTTTAAAGCCGCGACTTTCGAGGAGACATCCGATGGAGGAGGCTGCTACGCCCTTACCCAAGGAAGAAACAACACCACCAGTTACAAAGATATATTTTGGCGCCATCCGGGTCGCTCTCCTCCGCTCCGAGCAGATTTGAGCTTGTCGAACCTCCGCAGGATTGACGTACATACAATTATGTTCGGAAGGTCCAAAGCTGTCAATGCAAACTCTTGGCACCGAACTATCACACATTTTTCTGCTAGCGAAACCTTTGTGCGGCCACGGGGTTGGACACTCCAGCGGGGTTCGTTCGCTCGCGCGCTTCGTGCCCGTGCTTAACACGGCATCATCCGGAGAATTGGCGTAACCCACTCGGGAACAGAACCCGTCTATTGTGGGAAGGTACGAATAGTACTTTTTCGCATCCAATTGTTCGGCAGTGTGTCTAGTTCACTTTGATCTACAGAAAGCAGAGGGGCCATTTCATGCAGACTCAAGGGATCCGGGCGCTCAGCCTGGTCTTGCTATCACTTAGTTTTTTCGGTGCAACCGCGCTCGCTCAAGAACCAGCGACCGTGCCGAGCCGTCCAGCAGCCGGTTACGATCTTCAGCGGGAAGGCACCGTGGTTGGCACCGTTGTGAGTTACACCCAAGCTTCCACCACGCCGCCACTCGGCGCCCACGTTATTCTTAACACCAGCTCGGGCAATCTCGATATTCATCTCGGCGATCCCCGGCTTTTACAGGCCAATCACTTCAATATTCAAGCTGGCGAAACCCTGCGCATCGTCGGCGAAGCCGTGAACTTCGGCAAAGGCACGCAATTCGTAGCCCGCGTAGTGCAAAACGGCACCCAAGCCGTTCAGGTTCGCAGCATTCGCGGGGTGCCACTCTCCTACGCAGCACCTCGGAACGAATCCAGCAATTCCAGCAATAACAAGCAGGGAGGCATCCTGTGAGACGCCTACTGTTTCTGGCAACCGCGGTACTCGCAGGCTATGTAGCTGGCTGCGGTGGCGGCGGTAGCGGTCCCACACCTCCACCGCCAAACGTTGGATTTTCTAATTCCAGCTTAAAGGGCCAGTACACCTTCTCCATGTCGGGTGTCGACCTGAGCGGTGGGTACCTGGCGCGGACAGGGAGCTTCATCGCTGATGGCAACGGCAAAATCACTGGAGGACTTGAGGACGTAGTCAGTCTCGCGTCCGGTGGCGGGACTTCTTTGGTGTCTTTCACGGCGGGCACCTACCAGATCCAGTCCAACGGGCGCGGTCTGGTGGCTTTCCAAACCAGCAACGGCGGCGTGCTAACTCTGAATATGTCCATGGCTTCGGTCAGCCACGGGTTCCTGGTGCAGACTGCCGATAACAACGCAGACCTGACCGGCACCAGCAGTGGAAGTTTCAATCTGGCCACAACGGCAGATTTTGCCAACACCACGCTGAACGGCAAATACGTCTTTGACTTCTCCGGCGTTTCACTCGGCGTATCCACCGCGGCGCCGGTTTCCATTATTGGTCAGTTCGGTGCCGATGGGGCGGGCAACGTTACTGGCGGTCTGCAAGACACCAACGACGGCAACGTGGCTGCCCCTTCCGGACCTACAGCGATTTCACCCGGTACCTTCGGTCTCGATACCACGACCAACGGCTCCGGCTTCGGTCGCGGGACAATCGCTTTTGGCGGGCGCAGCTTCGCCTTCTACATCGTGGATAACACCCGCATCAAGGTCATTGAGGAAGACTTGCTGGGAGGTAGCAGCGGAGACGCTGTTTTGCAGTCCAACACCATTCCGATGGCCAACTCCGCCTTCACCGGCAGCTTCACCTATCTGCTGGGCGGCGCTGCCGTTCGCGTAAATGTCGGTAGCCAGGGTCCAGACAGCCGCGTGGCTCGCTTCACGGCGGATGGCAATGGCAACATTGCTGCAATCTCTTACGACGAGAACGATGCAGGTGGTTACAACCACATTTCGCAAGGCACTAACATTTCCAAGGCTACCTATGCCATCGACACCGCCAACGCCGGCACGGGTCGCGGCACCTTTACCTTCACCGATGCTTCGTCCGGAACCTTCTCGTATATCTTTTATGCCAGTTCCGCCAGCCAATTCGTGCTGCAAGACATCAGCGCAGGGCTCATTGCCGATGGCTCCATGCTGACCCAATCCCCGGGGCCTTACACCTTGGCGGGCTCAGCAGCGAACTATTCCTTCAACTGGAGCGGCGTGCAGCTTGGCTCCAACACCGCCACGCCTTTCGAGGAAGACTTCGCCGGGCAGTACGTGCTCAGCTCTGCGTCTTCCAACAACGTTACTGGCGTGGTGGATTACGTGGAACTCGGCCTCAACGGTAACAACCTGTTTACCGGCGTCGGAATGACCGGCGTCTTGACCATCGCGGGAGACGGTACCAACAACAACAATCTGAAAGTTTTGTTGGCTGGCTCGCCGAGTACCACCATCACTTTTCAGGCTTACTTCGCGACTCCGACCACCATGTTTCTGCTGTCTTCCGACAGCACTCGGACCACCGCGGGAATCGCCACCGGGCAAACCACGCCATAACCTGATTCTTAATTGAATTGGATTAGCGCCCCGCGGCGATTACGTTGCGGGGCGTTTTTCTTCTTCCATCAGTTTTTCCACGCGCACCACGTCTTCGGCCACATCCACGCTAACTGCGTCGTGTTCCACTTCCGCCACGCGAATCTTCCAGCCATTTTCCAGCCAGCGTAATTGTTCCAGTTGCTCGATGCGCTCCAGTTCGCCTTGCGGCAACGTGGGATACTCCAGCAGCGCGTCGCGTTGAAATACGTACAGTCCCAGATGCTTCCAGTATTTCACGTGCACTTTGTGTTGCGTATCCCGCACCCACGGAATCGGAGCGCGAGAAAAGTACAACGCGTTTTCGTCGAAATCCAGCACCGTCTTCACGATGTTGGGATCCATGATGTCGGCGGTTACGCGAATCGGCGTCGCTACCGTGGCGATCTGTGCTGGTTCGCCCTCCAGCAGCGCTTGCACCGCAGTATCAATCGCTGCGGGATCGATCAGAGGCTCATCGCCCTGCACATTCACGAACACGTCGCCCGTTTCATGCGCCGCCACTTCCGCAATGCGCTCGGTGCCGGTGCGGTGGTCGGCTCGCGTCATACGCGCTTCGCCACCAAACGCGCGAACCGCATCCATGATGCGCTGATCATCAGTGGCCACGATCACCCGATTCACCATGCTGGCAAGTTTGGTGCGCTCGTAGACGTGCTGCACCATGGGTTTGCCCGCCAGCGGTACTAAGGGCTTACCGGGCAGCCGCGTAGAGGCATATCGTGCCGGAATTACAGCGACTATGGATGGCTTGCTCATATTCTTATGCCTTATATTTCCTTCGAAGGAGCGATGCTAGCACAGTCGGGAAGCTCTCCAGAATCGGGAGACAAATCTAAGACATCCGCGAGACTCGATTTTACAAGCTGGCACTTGCCTTCTTTTCCGTCGGTGCTATCATCATTTCTCCGCGCTTACCCTTTCGGAGACCCCGGGGGGATGGGGGAGCCGTGAAACGCGAACCAGGTGAGACTCGCGTACTTCCTTTTCTTAGTCGGTCCCACCTGCTCGTTTGTTTGATACTCCTCCTTGCCCTGCAGCAGCTTGGTTTTGCCCAGGATCCGGCCCAACAATCTTCCAATCCAACTCCGCCACCCGCAAGAGTGAGTGTCATCGGCAAAGATACGCCGGGGCTGAAAATTACTCCTGGAAAAGTAATTCGTTCCGACGTCGACCTCGCACTGGTTAACGTCACCGTCACCGATCCGTACAACCGCCTGGTCACCGGCCTCGAACAAGATAATTTTCGCGTCTTCGAAGACACCTTGGAACAGGAAATTGTCAGCTTCTCCTCGGAAGATGTGCCCATTTCCATTGGTGTGATTTTCGACTTTAGCGGCAGTATGTCCAACAAAGTGGACAAGGCCCGCGAAGCCGCCTTGCAGTTCTTTAAGACTGCTAATCCCCAGGATGAGTTTTTCCTGGTTAGCTTCAATGAGCGCGCCGAACTCACCAGTACTTTTACCAATAGCGTTGAAGACTTGCAGAGCCGCATGCTGCTTACTTCTCCCAAGGGTCGCACCGCCCTGCTTGACGCCATCTACCTTGGCCTTAGCCAGATGAGGGGTGCACATAACGCCAAGCGTGCCTTGCTCATTCTTTCCGATGGAGGGGATAATCATAGTAGGTACAACGAAAGTGATATCAAGCGGCTGGTTAAGGAAGCCGATACCCAGCTCTATGCCATCGGCATTTACGACCCGCTTGGTTATCGCAATCGCACGCCAGAGGAGCTCAACGGTCCGTCGCTCTTGGCGGAGATTACGGAACTGACGGGCGGCCGCGTGTTCGCCGTCGAGCATCTTAATGATCTTCCGGACATCGCGTCGAAGATCGGCATGGAGCTGCGCAACCAATATGTTCTGGGATACAAACCAAGCAATCACACCCATGATGCGCGTTGGCGCAAGATTAAGGTCAAGCTGCGCGCTCCTAAAGGACTCCCGCCCCTTACGGTTTACTCCAAGACCGGCTACTACGCCCCTGCACACTAGTGCGTTTCACGCCATCCGTTCTTTTTCGCTTACTTCCGCCTTTTTGCTGACTGCCTCTTTGTGCGCCGGCTTGGCATCCGCACAGATTCCGGTGCAAAACTCTGCGCCGCCACCTCCTCCGTCTCCGCAGGACCAGACCATTCAGAATGGCAGCAAGATTAAAGTCAGCGTCAACCTGGTGGTCCTGCACACCACCGTCCTCGATGATCGAGGCAAGTTCGTTGAGGGCCTGACCCAGGAAAATTTCCGGGTTTTCGAAGATAAAGTTGAACAGAAGCTCGACGTTTTTAAACGCGAAGATATTCCCGTTAGCATGGGCCTGGTGATCGACAACAGCGGCAGCATGCGCGATAAGCGCCCCCGCGTGAATGAAGCGGCGCTCACGTTAGTGCAAAACAGCAATCCTTCCGATGAAGCCTTTGTCGTCAATTTCAACGACGACTTCTATCTCGATCTCGATAAAGACTTCACCAACAGCGTTCCCGAGCTGAAAGAAGCGTTGGAACGCATCGACGCGCGCGGCAGCACGGCGCTGTATGACGCCATTATCGGCTCGCTCGACCACTTGAAAAAAGGGAAGAAGGAAAAGAAGGTTTTGCTGATTGTCACCGACGGTGAAGACAACACCAGCCGCAACTCGCTGGAGAAAACCATTCGCGAGATTCAGAAGACTGACACCGTGATCTATACGATTGGTCTGCTCAGCCAGGAAAGCAAAAAGAGCGCCAAGACCGCCAAGAAAGCTCTGAGCGAAATTGCTCTAGCCTCCGGCGGACTCGCTTTCTTCCCGGAAAATGTGGAAGACGTGCACGCCATTTGTGAGCAGGTGGCTCACGACATTCGCCATCAATACACCCTGGGCTACTATCCTTCGAACTCCGCCAAAGATGGCAGCTTCCGCAGCGTCCACGTAGACGTCATCCCGCCCCGCGGCCATGGCAAGCTCGTAGCCCGCACCCGCAATGGCTACTACGCCCCCAACGTCACCAACTCCTCCGCCAGCGGCAAGTAAAAAATTCGATCTGCTCTTCGGATGCCCCACACGCCGTTTTCGCGCGTGGGGTTTTTGACATTCCTTCCATCAGTCCTGACCAAACAATCCCAAAAAACTCTTCCCGCGCGGAATCTCCCCACCAAAATTCTCCGCAATCGTCTGCCCCATATCCGCCAACGTATCTCGCGTACCCAAGCTTCGCCCCAGCGTATTGCCAGCCGTATACGCCAATATCGGCACATATTCCCGCGAATGATCGGTCGTCTCCCAGCGCGGATCCGGATCGCATCCATGATCCGCGGTAATCATCAACAAATCGCGCGGCCCCAGCAGTTCCAGATATTTCTTTAGCCCTTCGTCAAATTCTTCCAGCGAACGGGCAAAACCCTCGACATCTTTGCGGTGTCCAAACAACATGTCGAAATCCACCAAATTACAAAAAATCAAGCCCTGCTTACGTTCCCGTGTCGCCGCGCTCAGTTTCTCCATCCCATCGGCATTCGACTTCGTCGTTACGTAATCGTCCACGCCGCGCCCGTTATAAATGTCGTGAATCTTGCCAATTCCAAACACCGGCACTTTACGCTCCTGCAGAACGTCCATCAGCATCGGCTTTGGCGGATCAACGGCGTAGTCATGTCGCCGCGACGTTCGCGTGAAATTTCCTTCTGTCCCAGTGAACGGCCGCGCGATCACCCGCCCTACCCGATGCTTTCCATCCAGCAATCTCCGTGCGACTTCGCACATCCGATACAACTCGGCAATCGGGATGACATCTTCGTGCGCCGCAATTTGAAACACGCTGTCACCCGACGTGTACACGATCGGTTTGCCGGTGCGCACATGTTCTGCGCCTAACTCCTTCAGAATCTCCGTCCCCGAAGCGGGCTTATTTCCCAGCGTTCCGCGGCCAATTTCCGCCTCAAACGCGCCCATAATTTCCGGTGGGAATCCGTGCTTGTAGACAGGAAATGCCTGCGGCAACCACACCCCAGCCATCTCCCAATGCCCGGTAGTCGTATCTTTCCCCGGCGAATGTGTCGCACCTTTTCCAAAAAACGCGCGAGGTGCCGCCGCTTCTGGCAGATGCGCTAACGGCGCAATATTTCCCAATCCCAACGCCGTCAATGTCGGAAGCTGCAGCGCCCGCGACTCGGCAATGTGCCCCAGGGTCGTCCGTCCCACATCGCCGTACTCCGGCGCGTCCGGCAGCGGCCCAATTCCCACGCTATCCAATACAACCCAAATCACTCTGTCAAATCTCGCCATAACCCGTAGTTCTCCAACATCTCAGCGACTCTAACACAGCCCCAATTGACCCCGCAGCCCGCAGGTCCTACCATGGCCTGCGCCAGCCCAGCGCAGCGCGCCGCTGAACTTTTTACCGGTCTCCTGCGTATTACCAATTAGAAGGGAGTCGCATGTCGCGAGATGGTCGTGTACGTAGTGGCTCCGTGGTCGGCCCGCTGCTGTTGATCGGCATCGGTACCCTCCTGCTGCTGTGGCGCTGGCTGCCCGACTTCAACCCGTGGCCGGTCCTCTGGAAATATTGGCCGCTCTTTCTCATCCTGGTGGGCGCCGGCATGATCATCGACCGCCTGAACCGCCAGCGCCGTCCCGGGGCCCCACCCATGTTCCCGGTCGGCTCCGCCATTGGCACCATGCTCTTCCTGTTCACCTTGTTCTTTCTTTTGTGGCATCACCATTCCTATCGCGCGCGCGACTGGTCCAGTTCCTTCGCTTCCTCCTCGGCTCGCACTCACGAAACGAAAACGATCGACAAGGCTGGCGCCAAAGCCGTTCATCTTAACCTCGAAATGCCCGCAGGCGAACTGCGCCTCGAAGGCGGTGTTGCCGGCGAGTCGCTGCTCAACGCAGATTTTTCTCATGGCGGAACTTGGTCCACTCCGGAAGTGGAATACGAAGTGAAAGACGGCCGCGGCGATCTCTCCATCACCCAAGAAGGCGGAGGCCGGATCATCGGCAATTCCGATAACATCTGGAACTTGAAAGTTACCGACAGCGTTCCCATCGAATTGAAAATTGATGTAGGCGCCGGTAAAGGCGATTTGCGACTGGCGAAAGTTGACCTCACCCGTCTCGAAGTAAACATCGGCGCAGGCCAGGCCGTTGTCGATCTCACTGGTGAACGTGCCAAGGATCTTCAAGCACAAATTCATGGTGGAGTTGGCGAAGCCATCGTACGCCTGCCCAAAAATATCGGCGTTGTCGCCATCGTTCATGGTGGACTTGGCTCGGTGGATGTCCACGGCCTCAAGACCGACGAAGAGGGCCAGTACGTCAACGCTGCCTACGGCAAAGCTCCCAACACCATCCACCTGACTGTCGAAGGCGGGATAGGCCACATCAAGCTCGAGCAGGAATAAAGCACGCAAGAGGTCGCCATGAAACTCGACCGCCGTGATTTCCTTCGCGAATCCCTACTGCTCACCGGTGCCGTCGCCGTGGCTCCAGTTGTCGCCGCCGAAGTTCCGAACTACTCGATACCGCCAGTCGAGGATCTGATCGCTCGTATGACTTGGTTCAACGAGCCGGCTTCCTGGAACAAATCAGGCGATCAACTCATCGTCCATAGTCGTCCCAAAACCGACTTCTGGCGCAAAACCTTTTACGGCTATATCACCGACAACGGCCATTTCTTTCACTTGCCCGCCAGCGGAGACTTCGTTTTTGAAGCTCGCGTGAATGGGCAATACGCCGCTCTCTACGATCAGGCCGGCCTGATGGTGCGTCTCGACGCAGAAAACAGGATGAAGTGTGGAACCGAGTTCTTCGACGGCAAGCGCCACGCCAGCGTTGTGTTCACACGCGATTTTTCCGATTGGTCGACCATGCCCGATCTTTCCGACTCTGCTCCCATCTGGTGGCGCGCCATTCGCAAAAAAGATTCCATCGAAACCCACTGTTCCCTAGACGGCAAAAACTTCACCGCCATCCGCCAAGGCTATTTCCCGCCAACCATTCCCGTGCAAGTAGGCATAATGTCCGCAGCCCCGGAAGGCCCCGGCTTCCCAGCCACCTTCTCCAATCTTCAACTTAATTTGGGATAAGTAAGAATTTGGCCCGTGACCTTGGCCTGATCGGTTTCGCTAGACTTACTGATCAGTACCAACTTGACCAACTTGGTTTCGTAAGATGGCATTCAGAGAATCCGCTCTGCTCTCGTAATATTTCTGGTGATACTGCCGGTATTCGCCGGCCCGCAGGTCCTCGATCCACTTCAGATTGCTGCGATACCAGTCAACGGTTCGGCGGAGGCCTTCTTCTAATTTGATTTCCGGTCTCCAGCCAAGCTCCGTCAGCGCTTTCTTGAAGTCCAATGCGCAACGCCGGTCGTGTCCCGGTCGATCTTCAACGTGCGTAATCAAGCTTTCAGGTTTGCCGAGCAGGCGAAGCACGTTTCTCGCCATCGAAAGATTGTCCACCACGCCGTGTCCGCCGATGTTGTACACCTCTCCCACCTTCCCGTGCTCTAGAACGTGCAAGATGCCGCGACAGTTGTCATTCACGTGCACCCAGTCTCGCTGCTGGGCTCCATCTCCGTAAATCGGCAACGGACGATCTGCCAGCGCACTCGTTATCAGTAGCGGCAGAAATTTCTCGAGGAATTGATAGGGTCCATAATTATTCGAGGACCGCGTGATCAGGACGGGGAGCCCGTAGGTTCTCACGTAGGAAAGCGCCAGTAAATCGGCCGCGGCTTTTGAAGCGGAATAGGGACTGCTGGGCTTTAGGGGATAGCTCTCGTCGGCAAACTCGCCGGCAGCAATATCCCCGTACACCTCGTCCGTAGAAACCTGAACGAAACGCGGCAGAGCAAGTTTGCGGGCCACTTCCAAAAGCACAAATGTTCCGGTGATGTTTGTCTGAATGGCCGGCGATGGCTCATAAATGCTGCGATCCACATGCGACTCAGCCGCAAAATGCACCACCGCATCGCAACCACGCATGGCAGATTCGGCGGCCTGCGCGTCGCAGATATTGCCTCTTATAAATTTGTATCTGTCATCAGCCGCGACGTCTTCAAGGTTGGTCAAATTCCCGGCGTACGTTAACGCATCGAAATTGACGATTTCGTGCTGCTTTTCGCTCCGCACCAGCAAGCGAATGAAGTTGGACCCAATAAAGCCGGCCCCGCCCGTCACCAGAATCCTCATGAGGCCAATGTATCACGCGTCTGGCCGAAGGATTCGCGATTACGTGTCCCGGCCATCACTATATCTGACAAATTAAACCGCTGTATTTTTACGTATCTACCTTATAATTTTTGCACCTTGTGCGCCTCTCGTTCTTCGTGGCGTTCTACTAGAAATGCGGTGGCTCTCAGTGTCACCCTGCTTTTATTGCCACTCGTTCTCCATGCGCAGGAAAGTGAAACAGCGCCTGTCATTCCGGTTTATTCCTTCTTGTTGCAAAGTCTAAATGGACCTAGCGGTCCCGCCCTTACCGCCTATGTCGCTGACGTTACGAAATCCGTCAATCGGAGGTGGTCGGCGCGCGTTCGCGAAGCAGTTAGTTATGGCAAAGGCGTAGTAGCAGTCCGCTTCACAGTTAATAAAAACGGAACTCTTGCCCCAGACTCAATCGCCACCGAAGTCAGTGCCAGCCCGTTGCTCGATCAAGCCTCCACCGCTATCATTGCCTCCGCTCCCCCGTTCAATACATTTCCCAAAGAGCTAAACCTTCCCGGCATTGAGTTTCGCTGCACCTTCCGTTACGGTTTGTTGCCCGACGGACCCTACAAAACTCTCTACGAATCGGCGCGGACCGCCAGCGGCAATCGCGACTATTCGACTGCTGCGCAAATCATGGAAACCCTGCTCGCCAAGGATCCCGATTTCAGCAATGGCTGGAATTTTCTGGGCTGGCTATACAACAAGCAAGGCCGCTACAAGCTCGCTGCGATTGCTTTGCTGAAGGCCATCGAGGTCAATCCATTTGATCCTTACGCCTACAACAATTTGGGCCAGGCCCTCGCCGGGCAGAAAAAATATGAAGAAGCAGTGACCCAATATTTGAAACAGATTGAAATAAATAAGGGCGACGTCTATGCCTATGGCAACCTTGGTCGCGTTTACCTCGAACTCAATCAGAATCAAAAAGCCCAAGACGCGCTGGAAGCTGTGGCGGCGCTCAGTGCCAAGCCCGACCCCTATGTCCAATTCAATTTGGGCCGCGCCTATTCTCGAAACAATCAACCCAAGAAGGCCGTGGAGGCTTTTCAAAAGTCCGCCGAAATCGAGCCTATTCCCAACCGCTACAATTCCGTCGCATACGAATTAGCGATAAATCATCTCGATCTCAATATTGCCGAGCATTACGCCGAGTCTGCCATTGCCGACACCATGTTGAAATCGCGAATGACTTCCTTAGATCATCTCACCGCGGAAGATGTGCGCCTCAGCGCTGCTTTGCCATCTTATTGGGACACTCTCGGCTGAATACGTTTCCTGCAAGGAAACAATCCTGACGCTGAAAGATATATCCGCTGTGCCTGGCAAGTGCATACCGTCGGCGAAATCGGCTACCACCTCGCGCAAATCTACGAAAAAGAAAATCGCCGCGAAGGCGCCATCGATACCTACAAGTTGGCTCTCGCCGCTCCGCGTCCCTTGCCGGAAACCAAGCAAGTTCTCGCTGCGCTCCTCGGCAACGACGTTAATTTCGACAAAATCACCGATGAAGCTCGCCCACGTGTCCAGGCCCTGCGAACCGTTCAAATCACCAATTCCCATAACTTCTCTGGCATCGCGGATTTCTGGGTTCTGGTGGCTCCCGGCGGTAAGGTTCGAGAGGCGCTCTTTGCGGCTGGCGACGAGGTGCTGCGTCCGGCGTCTGCCGTCATCGAATCAACGGCCTTCCCCAATTTCTTTCCCGAAACTACAGACATGCTGATGGTTCGCCGGGGCAGGCTCTCCTGTCCCCAGGGTGCACCTAACTGTGCACTACTCTTGGAATCTTCTGAATCCGTCCGCTACCAGACCCAGCCCAATTAGTCTATAAAGGGCGAATTTTTCGCAAATTGCCTTCGTTTCCGCCACAGTTTGCCCGGGTCGCGCAGGAGTCGTATACTTTGAAGTTTAGGTTTGTGTGCGCAGAGTGCACTGACGGGGCTAGCTTTGGCCAGCAACGAAATCACCCACCCCATCACCGAAAAACAAGAAGTCCTGTTGGTACGTGGTGCCCGTGTGCACAACCTCAAAAACGTCACCGTAGAAATCCCCCACAACGCGCTGACTGTCGTCACTGGCGTTAGTGGTTCCGGCAAATCCTCTCTCGCCTTCGACACCGTATACGCAGAAGGGCAACGCCGCTACGTGGAGTCCCTTTCCGCCTACGCCCGCCAGTTCCTCGAACGCATGGAAAAGCCCGACGTCGACGAAATCTCCGGCATCGCCCCGGCCGTGGCCATTCGCCAGAAAAATTCCACGCGCAATCCGCGGTCGACGGTTGCCACCGCGACGGAAATTTACGATTATCTCCGCCTGCTCTTTGCCCGCTGTGGAACCACCTATTGCATCAAGTGCGGTACGGAAGTCCGCCGCGACACGCCAGAAGCCATTGCCAACGTAGTACTTGCGCTCACGCCCGGCCGCCGCTTTTACGTCCTCTATCCATTGCGCATGCCGGCTCCGGAGGTTCTAACCTCTGCACGCCGTGGCGCCAAGAAGAAACCTACTCCGCCGCCGCAAGAGTCGCTACGTCCTATCCTTCTCGAATTGCAAAAACGCGGCTTCAATCGCCTGTATCAGGACGGTCGCGTCCATGAATTTTCTTCGCCGGAAACTCTGCTCGATGTCGATTTCACAAAGCCGGTCTACGTGCTCGTTGATCGTTTGGCCGTCAATCCCGAATCGCGTTCGCGCCTAGTCGACTCCATCGAAATTTCCTATCGCGAAGGGGGCGGTGAAGCGATCCTCGAATTCGTCGCCGACTCTGCGGGTAATCCCGCCGAGCGCAAGCTCTTCAACGAACGCTTCGAATGCAAAAACGATGGCACGCTCTACCAGGAACCCGAGCCGCGTCTTTTTTCTTTCAACAATCCTTACGGCGCCTGCCCGCGCTGCCAGGGTTTTGGAAACACCATTGATTTCGATCTGAACCTGGTCGTTCCTGATTCCAGCAAGTCGCTGGATGATGGCGCGATCGAACCTTGGACCAAACCGCGCTATCGCCAACTCTTGCAAGACGCCCGAAAATGGGCCAAAACCCAAGGCATTCCCACCGACATTCCCTGGCGCCAACTCACCGCCGAACAACGTCGTCTGATCCTCGAAGGCGATCCGGAAAACGATTTCGACGGCGTTAAAGGTTTCTTCACCTACCTTGAACGGAAAAAATACAAGCTACACGTTCGAGTTTTCTTGAGTCGCTATCGTGGCTACGCCACTTGCCCGGAATGTGGTGGTACGCGTCTTCGCGCCGAAGCCCGCGCCGTGCGCATTACCGGCAAATCCATCACCGACCTCTGCAAGCTCACGGTGAAAGATGCGCGCGTGTTTTTCGCTTCACTCGCGCTTAGCCCGGCACAGGCCAAAATCGCCGACAAAATCCTCGAAGAGATTCGTTCGCGTCTGCAATTCCTCGACGAGGTTGGCCTCGACTATTTGACCCTCGATCGCCTGACCTCCACTCTTTCTGGAGGCGAATCACAACGCATCCAACTCGCCACCTCGCTTGGCTCGCATCTCGTCGGCGCGCTATATGTACTCGACGAGCCTTCCATCGGTTTGCACCCACGCGATACCCAACGCCTCATCGACATCCTTAAATCGTTGCGCGACCTCGGCAACACAGTGCTGGTCGTCGAACATGATCCCGACACCATCGAAGCGGCCGACCGCATCCTTGACCTCGGCCCTGGCGCCGGCGAACTGGGCGGCAAACTCCTCTTCTCCGGTACCTACGCCGAAATTCTGAAAGATCCCAAATCGCTTACTGGCCACTATCTCAGCGGCGAAACGAAGATCCCTGTACCCGCTACCCGCCACAAACCTACTGGTAAATTCCTGCGCCTCTATGGCGCGCATCTTCACAATCTGCAGAATGTCGACGTGATGATTCCTCTCGGAACGCTGACCGTGGTCACGGGCGTCAGCGGTTCCGGCAAGTCCACACTGGTCCACAATGTTTTGTATCGCGCACTTGCCGCGCAACGCAGTGGTTCACCCATCAAGGAATTTTGCGACCGCATCGACGGCGAGGAATACATCCAAGACGTCATCATCGTCGATCAGTCGCCCATCGGCCGCACTCCGCGGTCCAATCCCGCCACCTACATGAAAGCCTTCGACGCCATCCGCGAGGTCTTCGCAGAAACGCCCGACGCCAAACGCCGCGGCTTCACCGCCGGCCATTTTTCCTTCAACGTGCCTGGTGGCCGCTGCGAAACGTGCCAAGGCGATGGTACTGTCACCGTCGAAATGCAGTTTCTCGCCGACGTCGAACTCATCTGCGAGGAATGCCGCGGCCAGCGTTTCAAAAGCAGCGTGCTCGACGTCCGCTATCACGACAAAAATGTACACGACGTTCTGCAAATGACTGTGCGCGAAGCCCTGGTCTTCTTCGTGAACATTCCCAAAGTCGTTTCGAAGCTGCGCATCCTCAACGAAATTGGCCTTGGCTACCTGCGTCTCGGCCAGTCCGCCACTACGCTCTCCGGCGGCGAAGCGCAGCGCCTGAAACTTGCCGCGCACCTTACTCGTACTGAAAACAAAGGCATTCTCTACATTCTCGACGAGCCCACCACCGGCCTGCACTTCGACGATATCGCCAAACTCCTCGCGGCTTTCCGCAAACTACTCGAATCCGGCGCGTCGCTGCTGGTCATCGAACACAATCTCGACATCATCAAGTCTGCCGATTGGCTCATCGATCTCGGCCCCGAGGGTGGCGAACTCGGCGGCAAAATTATCGCCACCGGAACACCCGAACAGGTTGCCCGCAACTCACAATCGCACACCGGCCGCTATCTCACCCGGGTCCTTGCCAACGCCAACGGCAATGGCCAGCAGGCAAAGCGTAACTCCAACGGCGCATCGAAGTCCCCAGGCCCAGCGACGTCTTCATCTTCGTCCGCGAAGTCCGCTGCCGAGCCCGACCAATCGAAGCCACCATCCAACGAGCCATGATCTCTTCGCACTCCATTCTCTGCGTCGCCACGCTCTTACTTGCTGGCACGCACGCCGCCGCCGTCGTTCCTCAAGACCCGCCGCCTAAATCCACCCAATCCCAATCGCAAGCCAAGCCGCAAAAGGTTCGTAATCCCCTCAACGACCTACTCGACGAAGCCCAAGCCGCCATCGACAAAAACGATTACGAAGCCGCCATCCCGGCGCTGCAAAAATTTATCGCTGAAAAACCCGACGTCGCCTATGCCCATTTTCAACTGGCCTACGCCTACACCGCGCTCAAGCGTCCCGACGAAGCTCGTGCCGAATACGCCCGCTGCGTAGCCCTCGATCCCAAAATGGCCGAAGCCCAACTGAACCTCGGCATCCTCTTACTCGAGAGCCAGCCCGCCGCCGCCATCCCACCTCTTCGCAAAGCCGTCGAGCTCCTGCCCTCGCAAAGCCGTCCACGCTATCTTCTCGGCCTCGCCTACGAAAGCACCGGCGATCTCACTGCCGCTGGCGACGCTTTCGAAGGCGCCACCCGCCTGGATCCTAAAGACGCCGACGCACTCACGCACCTCGGCATCATTCTTTATCGCAACAAACGCCCCGTCGAAGCCGAAGCGAAATTCCGAGATGTCCTCCAAGTCCAGCCGCAATCGCCTGCAGCGCTGCAAGGCCTGGCGCAATGTCTCGATGTACAAAAGAAGCCTGACGCCGCCGGCGCCTACCGCAAATATCTCGCAGTCCAGCCCAACGATGCCGCCGCCCGCGCCCGCCTCATCCACGTGTTAATTGAGCAGCAGCAATTCGACGCCGCACTCGTCGAAAGCGAGCAATCCAATGCCGGCCACCTTCCGAACCCCGAAACTCTGAAACTTCGCGCCGATATCCAGATTGGACAGAAGAAAGTCGACGACGCCATCGTCACTCTCCAGCAAGCCATCGCCATCGCCCCGCAAGACGCCCAGCTTCACGGAGGCCTCGGCCGCTTGTACCTGCAGAAGCGCGCCTTTCCCGAGGCCGAGAGAGAACTAAAAATCGCGCTGCAATTCGACCGCAACAATCTCACCTACTG
>DASXBH010000009.1:0-8988 GCA_036491775.1 Candidatus Acidiferrum sp. | reverse complement strand
TCCGACGAGTTGTCCCTTCTCGTTGTATAGCGCGAGGCCTCCTCCAAATACAATGACGCCGCCAGGCGCCTTCCCAACCATCGGGTCATTTTGTTGCCCAAAAGACTGGGGATCACCAGCCGATATGACTGCGGAATTCGGTGGCATCACAATGCTATAGAGCGATCCTCCTGGCAGCGCCCCGGCATACAGGTTTCCGGTCGACAGTGCAAAATTGGATGTGCTGAACGCATTGGCGGTGCTGGCCTTCACCGCTGCAATAACGCGACTGCCGGGCCACTGCGCGGCACGGTTGGGTCCACTGAAGGCAATCGCACAAACCAGGCCGTCGCGATTGACCACGGCCGCCCATTCCTGGTTGGCCAAACCACTATTCGCGCCGGAGCCCTCTTTCACGACCGCCGTCAACGTAGCTTTCAAGGCGCTGAAATTGGGAAGTTTCGAGCAATCCTGTGGGTTTTGCGCTGACGCCGGAATGCTGACGAACCAACACGCCGTGATGACGAATATCACTTCTGCGGGCCTAATTTTCATGATACCCCCTTGAAAGCTCGTTCGAAAAAACTAGTCCGGCGAATGTTGCGTGTACAAGTAGGCGGCGATATCCCGGCTCTCTTGATCGGTCAGACCCATCTCTGGCATTACCGTTTTTGGCTCGACCTGGTGCGGATGCTGGATCCAAAACACCATATTTTCGGGCGTGTTCGCGAGTTCTCCGGCAATGTAAGATCGATCAGCAATGCCATCGAGCGGCGGCCCTATAAGGCCACGTGCCCCAGGCACCGACTGAAGTGTGTGGCAGGTAACGCATCCCTTGTCGCGTATAAACCGCTGGCCAGCACGCGGGTTGCCACCAGTGAGTTGCGCCACTTGTTGATACTCGTCTCGTTCTGGCTGCTGACAGCTCATCATCAGGAAACTGCCAAAAAATAAAAAAATGGAAATCACGGCGCTAGTCTTCATGAGGCACCGTCGTCTTTCCAAGTAATAACGCGACACTCGTGAGCCTGGTCCGAACTTCAGACTCGCGCATCCATCGGACTACCATCAGCAGAGTCATCGCAAAAAGAACTGTTCCTCCGGGAACCCACATGATCAGACCGCCTAGTTGCTGGTCCTCGAGCGCGCTCAGGTGCCACAACGGCGCAGTGTCAGCGTAAGGCGCGTACCATGTGTGCTGCGAGAACGTAAGGATTGCACCAAGCAAACTGGTGTAAACCGCCGTAGTGAAAACGAACAGGCTTCTCACTCCATAGCCAACGGAACTGGAGTGCGGTTTCAGCGCCGTCCACCAGAACAGAAGGCCCGTTCCCAGGAAACTTACGTGCTGAGCGGCGTGAACGAAGGGATTTGTTACCGTCGCATCAAAAAGCGCCGGAATGTGCCAGACCAGCATCGCCGTCGCGTGCAATGTCCACGTGCTAACCGGAGTGGAAATTAGGCGCCACGCATCCGCGAAATTCTTCGCGTTGACCGCGCGACCTACGAATTTCCGGAGGGGCGCAGGTAAAGCCCAAAGAGAAATGCGCAGAGGATGGCCCAAGACCAACAGCGGCGCGCACACGAGAACAAGAACTTCGTGCTGCGTCATGTGAACCCAGAAGAGCTGTTCTCCCAGCTCGTGTATAGGAGAGAGCAAAGCCATAAAGAGAGCGAGCCAGCCCGATGCGAAAAACAACGGCTCCTTCCATGTGAGACCCGCCGCACGAGGCAGAGTGGCCATACGCGCCAGACCGGCGCCGTACATGAGGGCGCCCAGCACGAGTGGAAGAACAATCCCGGGCGTCCAGGACCATTCCGTCCACAGCGAAATCTCCGCCCCGAAGGCCGCGAGAGTGCTGCACGAAATCACGGTTGTGTCGCCTTCTTCATTGGCAAGGCCTCAGCAACCATCCCGGAATCGCCAGAGCGACAATGCCCACCATGAACGAGACGCTCAGGGCCAAACCAAGCAACGATTCAAAATGAGCTCGGTCGTGCGGATCGCCGCCTTTTTCTTCGGCGTCATGAGGTAACCTCAAGAACTGAACGATTCCACCGGCCAGCCCGCTCGCTGCAATCAGGAACGCGATGACAGAAACCAGTCGCAATTCGAATGACGATTGGAGCGAACAGGCACGCAGCCGTAGCACGTAGCTCACGCTCAGGTCCAAGGCGAACGCTACGGCTCCGGCCAGCAGACTCCAACGAATTGACCCTGGCGTCTTGCCAGACTCGATTTCTGTTTCGATAAACGCCATTGAGCTCCCTCCTTCAGATGAATCGCGGCGCCCCATAAATAACCAGGTCACAAATCAACGCGGTCGCAACCACAAAATACCAGTAGACGGAATTCGTGTCCGCATCCGCAAAACGATTTCCTTCCATCTTCGGCGTGCAGGCGATCGCACCAATCAGAAACGTCTCGATAAACTCGGTGATCAGATGGCCTGTGTGTACGCCCAGCAGAGCCCATACCGTCGAAGCGTAACCGTTGTCCGTCCAACGGCAGTTGAGGGCACCGAATTCGAACCAGCGAACCACAATCGCTACTAGTGCCATCGCAGCGAGTATGAAGAGTCCCACTCGCACGTTAGGCCGATCACCGGCGGCGGCGCGCTTTTGAATCCAGCGGGCAGGAAGAAGGCTGAGTAGCAGGATCACTACGTTTGCGATCCCGTAGCGCAACGCCGGGGGCATGTAAGGAGCAGGTGGCCAGTCTACAGATCGGCTGCGAAGATAAAAGTAGCTGGCGATCACCAGCAGGAACATTGTTCCTTCGATCACCATATAGAAAATGTTCCCGAGCCAGGAAACATTGCGGCGCCCAATCGCAACTGAGGGCAGCTTCGAAACGTCTAGGAGCAACTTTTCCCGATAGGCCTCCACTAGGCCTCCTTTCCTACCACTTCGGGTGCCGGCGGCGACGATCCGCGAGGCCACAACCAGCCCACGAGGGTGGCAATTACCGGAATTGCACCAATCGGTACCGCCCAAGCGTTAAAAATCGAACCGACGAACGTGAGCGAGACGGCAATCGCCGCCAGAAATGGCCAAATGCTGTGGCCCTCGGACTTCTCTTTTAACTGCGGCTCCGCGTCGAGGCTGTGAGTAACCAACAATTCTTGAATATCACTGCGTAGTCCCACCACAATTGGTTGATTTGGCGCGGCGTCCCACAGGGCTTCTCGGCCATTGACCGTCGGGAGTTCCAGGAAGTTGTACTCAGGTGGAGGGGACGTCGTTGCCCATTCGAGCCCTCCGGCGCCCCAAGGATTATCTCCGGCGCGCTCGCCACTCCATCGGCTTTGCAAGAAATTCCAGACGAAAACAAGGACGCCAGCGGCCATGAAAATCGCGCCTATAGAAGCCAACAGGTTCAACCCGCTCCAGTGCATTTCCGGCGGGTAAGTGTAGATCCGGCGCGGCATACCACGCAGCCCAAGTATGTGCATCGGAAAAAAGGTCATGTTGAATCCCACGAAAAATAGCCAGAAATGAATTTTTCCAAGTGTCTCGTTCATCAAAAATCCGCCCATCTTCGGGATCCAGTGATAAAGACCGGCGAACATCGTAAAAATCGAGCCGCCGATGATCACGTAGTGGAAGTGCGCGACCACAAAGTAGGTATCGTGAACTTGGGTATCCACTGGTACCGAAGCCAGGATCGGACCGGAAAGCCCTCCGACCAGAAACGTCGCCACGAAGCCGGAGACCCACAGCATCGGGATCTGAAATTGCAGGCGTCCATTCCAGATTGTGGCGATCCAGCAGAAAAATTGTGTGCCGGTAGGTATGACAATCATCAGCGTGGCAGCAGTAAAAAAACTTTCGCTCGTCTGCGGCAAGCCGGTTGCAAACATGTGGTGCACCCATACGCTGAAGCTCAAGAAACCGGTCGCAACAACCGACACGACGATTGGCGTGTAGCCGAAAATCTCGCGGCGGCAGTGGGCGGCCAGCAGAGTGGAAACGATGGCTGCGCCCGGTAGAAAGAGGATGTAGACCTCCGGATGACCGAAAAACCAGAAGAGATGCTGATAGAGAAGCGCATCGCCCGCTTCGGCGGGATTGAAAAATTGCGTGCCCACCAGGCGGTCCAACAGAAGCATTGAGCTGACTACCATCACCGCCGGCATCGCGAACATCACCATGAGCGACAGAACCAGCTTCTCCCACAAGAAAATCGGCATGCGGTTCAGCGTCATTCCCGGCGCCCGGTACCGCAGAATTGTCGTAGCGAGACACACGGCCACAGCCATAGCAGATACTTCGGTAAACGTAATCATCTGCGCCCAGAAATCAACGCGTTTCCCGGGCGAAAACTGCGGACCCGAAAGGGGAGGATAAGCAAACCAACCCGCGTCGGCGCCGATATTCAATAAGAGGCCGATCCAAAGCAGTAGTCCGCCGCCGACGTACACGTAGTAGCTGAAAGCATTCAGACGCGGAAAGGCGATGTTGCGGGTCCCACACATTAGCGGAACGAGATACACTCCGAAGCCTTGAAACATCATCGGCACAACAACCAGGAAAATCATGGTGCTGCCGTGAACCGTAAAGATTTGGTTGTAGCGATCGGGTCCCAGGAGATGCTGTTCCGGGTACGCCAACTGAAGGCGCATCAACGCCGCCAGTACTCCGCCCAACAGAAAAAAAATGAAGGACGTTACCATGTACCGGATGCCAATCGCCGTGTGGCTTACGTTAGTGAACCATCCCCAAAATCCCGCCGGGTGCGCCCACGTGCGCGCGAGCCGTTCGCGTTCCCCTTGGCGAACACGTACCGCGCGTTCTTCGACGATTTGCGCTTCGCGCGTTTCAATCATTTCAGGCTCTCGAGATACGTCACCAATGCTTCCAAGTCTTCGCCGCTCAAATTATTAGGCGGCATCGTCGTTCCCGGCTTGATTCGTTGCGGATCAAGAATCCAACCAGCCAAAGAGCCGGGATTGTTCGGCAGAAGACCGGCGGCGATTTCGCCACGGCTCGCAAAATGCGTAAGGTCCGGACCAACGTGGGATCCTGCAGTCGTACCGGATATCGCATGGCACATGACGCACGCGTGCGTGAGAAACACACCTTGCCCGCTCCGGGTCAGTGCGCTCTCGGGTTCCTTCGCCGCAGTGAGCTGCGATTGGCGCCACGCTTCGAAGTCTTCCGGACTTTCAGCGACGACCGAGAAACCCATGTGCGCATGTTGCAACCCGCAGAACTCCGCACATTGGCCGCGATACGTGCCGGGACGATCCACCGTGAACGAGAACGCCGTCGAATAGCCCGGAATCAAATCGCGTTTGCCGGTGATGCTGGGCGCCCAGAAACTGTGAATCACGTCGGCCGAGTTCGTGAGAACCGCGATGCGCTGACCCACCGGCACGTGAATCTCGTTCGCTGTAAAGATCGTTTGATCTGCGCGCGAATCGGGGTACGTGACTTCCCACCACCATTGATGTCCCGTCAGTTTTACCGTCACGGAATTTTGCGCCGAGACGTCCTGCACGTACATGCCGGTTCGTATACTCAACACGAGGATTACAAACACGAGGACAGTTGTAATTCCCACGGCGGAGCCCACCCACCACTTGGCGACCGCGTCAGCCTCTGGCGTTTTGACGATCGGAAGAGGTTTTTCAGCTGGGTTGTAGCTTCGCCTGCCGCCAATGGCGAAGAATAAAAGCGTCAGAAAGTACACCCCGAGGCACACGAAGAACAGGACGGAGAAAAGTCGTTCGATATGCCGTCCTTGCGACGCAGCGCCATCCAACACCGAATGTCCGCCAGGCATAACCGCCGAGAAATTTGCAAGAACCCCAGCCGCGCGCCTTTTGGCAATCTTAGGGAAACGGGGCCACTTGTGCAGAGCCCTAGCCGGATTTTCGTCCTGCCCGATCATTGCGGTGAACCTGGATTGCCCGTGATTCCTATGGGAGTTTGTCGCGGCATGCTCGACTCCGCGGGTTTCACGTCCATCTCATCCATTCGGCTTGGAGCGACGTCGGCAGGCAGCAATCCGCTAAGCGATCGGACATACGCGACAATTTCCCAAGCCTGATATTCCGGAATGCGGTTGCGAAATGAAGGCATTCCGTTAGGCCGCCCCTGCATGATGGTGGCGAAAATGTTTCCAGGGTCGCTGCCGTAAATCCAATAGTTGTCCATCAGCGGCGGGCCCATACCACCGCCTCCGTGCGCATGGCACCCGGAGCAGTTGTATTCGTTGAATAATTTCTGTCCTTCAGAAACCGCGTAGGCACTCTCCTGATACATATTCGTTGGCGGCGGCACGTCGGTAGAATGGATGCCCGGATTCAAACCACTCACCTGGACAGCGTTCAGTGTGTAAGCGCCGGACGGCGGCTGGCGCAGTATCCGGTCCTCGCGCTTGCATGAAACCAAACCACCCGCGCATGCAAAGAAAAAAAGTACGACGCTACAGATTCGAATCATTTCTTACCCTGTTCCGCGGCCAGCTCAGCGTGAGCAATTGGCAACTGCGGAATGCCATACCTATTCAACAAAGCCGCGATGGCAAAAGCATTTCGCGCGAGTATTTCGTCAAGGGCCGAACGAAGCTGTTCATTCCCTTTCCGCACGCCCATCGAAATTTCGAACGTAAATGGGATTCCAGCCGCACTTTCGGGTTGGATTGGGATGACCTGGAGATCCTTTTCTTGCCGCGCGTAATATCCGGCAAGCGGGCCCCAGACAAGAGCAAGATCGATTTCGCGATTGAGAACCGCGCGCACGATGGCTTCCGCGTCTCCTCCGACGCTGTGAAAAGCCTTTAGAGAATCCTGCATCCCGCGTTTCACAAGCACTTCGCCTGGCGGCGTGTATTCCTCGTCGAGGGCTTGCACCCCAATGCGCACATTCTTCAGATCGGGATCATCTAAGCCGGCCGGCTTATACTTCGCGTCTTTTCGTACGAGAAACACGTACGTCGAGCGGTAGTATGGTCGCGTCGTCATAACCATTCGAAAATCGGTCGGAATGCCGATGAGAAGATCGCACTGCGCCTTGTTGAGATAATCGCGGACGAAGCCCCGGCCCATGCGTTGCCACACGTACGTCAAGTGCTCACGAAGTTCCGCCGCCACCAACTGTGCCAACTCATTTTCGAAACCGTTTTTCTTCGTACTCGAAAAAGGCAGGTTGTCGGGATCGGCGCAAACGCGAAGTTCCTGCCCGACAACTTGAGTGGCGGCGGCAAGGGTCAATGTCGCCACCAGCAGAACGATCCTAGGGAAGCTCGAACACATAGAGCATCCCCCCCTGATTCGTGTACTTCGGCAAATCTTTCATCGCCCCGGCGAATCCAAGCGCAGCGGACTTGTCTCGCACATCCAATCCGCCAGCAACAACCGCGCCGGCCCATCCGCCGACACCGGAAAGAATAGCCACGTACTGTTTGCCGTCTGGACCTTTATAAGTGACCGGCTGGCCGATAATTCCCGAGCCTGTTTTGAATTGCCATAAGAGCTGCCCGGATCGCGCATCCACAGCCTTGAACCACCCCGACATCGTTCCATAGAAAGCAACATCCCCCGCCGTCACCAGTGCGCCGCTCCAAACAGGAAACTGATCGGGCAAACTCCAAACCACCTTCCCTGCGATGGGATCCCAGGCCGTGAACGTGCCTCCATATCCTCCAGGCGCGTCGTACATTCGGACGTTCGCGCCCACATAGGGTGTCCCCGCAATGTAGTTCGCCTGCAGGTCCTCTTCATCCATGCATAAATTGTTCTGCGGGATGTACAGCAGACCCGTACGCGGAGAGAACGCGGATGGCTGCCAATCTTTTGCGCCAGGAGCCGTAGGACAGAGGTTGCGAACGACCTTGCCGGTTATCGTTTTTTTCTCATCTACGTATTTCAGCTGGCCGGTCGCGAGATCGACGCCGGAACTCGTCGTAATGGGCGCGAACACGTCCGCCGAAAGTACTTCCCCTGTTACGCGATCGATAACGTAGACGTAGCCGTTGCGATCTGGGTGCAACAGCACTTTCCGCGTTTGCCCCTTGATGGGCAAATCCAGCAGGATATTTTCATTGACGCCGTCGTAGTCGTAGAGATCGTGCGGACTGAACTGGTAGAACCACACCGCTTCGCCCGTATCAGCATCTCGCGCGAAGATTCCCGCCGTCCATTTGTTATCGCCAGGTCGCGCTTCTGCGTCCCACGGACCCGGATTTGCCGTCCCGTAGTAAATCAGGTTGAGCGCCGGGTCGAACGAGATCCAACCCCACGAACCGCCCCCACCGATTTTCCAGGACTCGGCGGGCCAAGTCTTCACACCTAGGTCTTGCCCTCTATCCTTCTCGTAATAAGGTTTGAACCGCGAACCGATCAGAACATCCTTGTCGGGCCCGGTGGCGTAAGCTCTCCACACGATCTTCCCGGACTTCGCGTCGAGTGCCGTGAGCCATCCGCGTACGCCCATTTCCCCACCGCTGTTCCCGACCAGCACTTTCCCCTTCACCACCAGCGGCGCCATTGTGAGCGTCTCGCCGGTATTAATGTCGCCGATCCGGATTTTCCACACTTCCCGGCCAGTCTTCGCGTCGACGGCCACGGTCTGATCGTCCAAAGTGTTGTAGTAGATCTTGCCGTCATAATAGGAAGCGCCGCGATTCACAACGTCGCAGCAGGCCACGCCTTGGGCCGCCGGAGTCGGTTTTGGTTCATAAACCCATTTCATCGGCGCCCCGGGTTGCTTCAGATCCAGCGCATAAAGTTTGTTAGGCCACGGCGTAACGATGTACATCGTATCGTTCACGATCAGGGGCGCGGCCTCGTGGCCATGCCCCAGCCCGGTCGAAAATGTAAATGCCAATTTAAGATTCTTTGCGTTCGACTCATTAATCTCGCTTAGCGTGCTGTATCGCGTGCTCGCATAGTCTTTCGCCGGACGTTCCCATTGAAAATCGTCCGTTTCCAGATGGCCTTGGTACACAGGAGATCGATAGCCCGATTCTTTTTGGGGAAACTGCATGGCGTCCTGAGCCTT
>DASXBH010000008.1:0-2259 GCA_036491775.1 Candidatus Acidiferrum sp. | reverse complement strand
ATTGTCTGCTACCACCGCTCCCCATGCCGCCCAATCCACTTGGCATTTGCCCCGTGCCGCCGCCCGTTTCGCCTCCAGCGCCTCCGGCGACGACGTAGACGGAATACAATTCAGCGGCATGTCGACTAATAACGTGTAGCCTCCGGCAGCGGCTGCACGCGTAGCCGTGCGAAATCCTTCCCACTCCGTTCGTCCCGGTTCATTTATATGGATATGCGAATCGACCAATCCCGGAAGAATTGCCAGTTCGCCAAAATCGCTAATAGCGGCAGACGCCGGGATATCTGCGCGGGGCACTACCCCGGCAATCCTTTCGCCATCCACCAGCACGGCGAAATCCCCAACCGTCTTGGGGAGAACTACGCGCCGCGAAGTGAACGCCCTCAGTGCCATCAGCTATGCCGCAGCATTAGTTTAAAGGATATTTACGGCGCGTGCGGCCAGCAACGCCACGATCATCAGCGAGATCAGCGATTGCAGCATCATCGCCAGCTTTGCGCCCCGCGACAAGACGGCGGTATCCGTCGGCGAAAACGCGGTGCTGGTATTGAACGCAAGAAACAAATAGTCCACGAAGTGCGGCGTCCAAGTCGGGTCCTGATCGCCTCTCTCGACCATCTGTGGAAATAAAAAGGAACTGTCCTTCAAGCCTTGCGGACGCTCCCGGCCGAGCGGTCCTCCCGCATCCAGCTTCCAATACCACAGCGCAAACACCAGAATATTTGCGATCCACAGCGCGGATGCCGAACGCAACAGGGCCTTCGGCGATTCACTGTGTTCCGGGATTCCTTGCACCAGATGAATCAGCGAAGCCACCACAGCCAGCGTGATAAGCGCGTTGGTGGTGAACGTCAGCGCTCGGGTGATTTTATGATCGCCGCGCCGGTCCGACACCACGATCGGAATCATCAGCAGCGCGATGACCACGATCAGCAGCCAACTCGGTCCCACAGACATGGGTTCTGGCAACGCGAAGTACACACCACCCGCTGCCAGCATTCCCACGAATGCTGGCCATCGAGGTTGTCGAAGACGCGATGTGCTCATAGCAAGTCACTGCAAAAACGCGCCTACAGTCTAATACACCCCTCCGCAGGATTCGCAATGCATCGAGCATCCCAGTTTCGAAGACCGCGAAACACTCTGCGCTCAATTTGCCTTGTATCGTCTCGACCACTTAGATGACTCCCCACCGCGTGCAGGAGGGCTGGTCCACAGCGAATAGACGGGCACGCGCTTCGTCATAGGCAGGGCACTCTGTTACGTGCGCAAGGAACTCGCCAAAAGTTGCACAGGCTCAACTGGGGCATTTCACATGGCGACTATGCTCGAAGTCTATACGCATGCCGGTGGGAGTGCTCAGAGAGACGCCGTGAACTTGCTTGGCGATCAAGTGTTCTCAAATTGGAAGGTAGTGGAAATTCCGCGCAGGAAAACCCTCAACTGCTTCAGTGAGTTAATGGTCGGGGCGCCGAGATTTGAACTCGGGACCTCCTGCGCCCAAGGCAGGCGCGCTACCAGGCTGCGCTACGCCCCGACATGAACTGCTTTATTCATTCTAAAGCACTTTCCAACTTTGCTCCTAATCCATACCATCGTTTTTGCGCCCGACTGTGCACGAACTGTGCACGAATGGGGTTATTGCACCGTGACTGTGCACATTGGAGCCGCCATCAGAGCGTCGGCGGCCACCGGTGCCATTTCGTTGGCTCGACGGTTGAGCTTTTCCAGGGCTTCGCGTTTCATCTGCAATTTCATCTGCGAATACTTTTTGAAGACTTGCGCATCGCTCTGGCGAAGCATCTGGGTTACCCACTCATCGGCTACGCCTCCTGCACTCAGCCGCGTGGCGTAAGTGGAACGGAGATCGTAAATCCGGAAGTAGGGAACCTTCGCCCGTCGCAGAGTCTTTTGCCAAACAGTCTTGAGCGCCGTTTGGTGCCCGCTCGGATTCCGATTGCTCGGAAACAGAAACGGCCCTTCACCCGAAATCGCCATCTGACTCTTGAATGCTTCAATGGCGAGTGAAGTGAGAGGAACTTCGGCGATCCCATTTGGTGTCTTTGAATCCGGTATCCAGACGACTGCGTTGTGCAGGTCTACTTGGTCCTTCCTCATGGGAGTAAGTTCCTTGTAGATCCGCAACCCGGTCTCCGTGATGATGCGAACGATGTTCCGCAAATGCTGCGGACCATGCGATTCGATCATCTGCTGCTCAGACCATGAAACGTAGTGAGGTCTGAACAGTCCTCTCACGGC
>DASXBH010000007.1:0-5353 GCA_036491775.1 Candidatus Acidiferrum sp. | reverse complement strand
GCAGAATGGGCGAGTTGTAGAAAGTTCTAATCCGTCGACCATCCCGGCGGTTTAGAGGACGCTCAGGCCACGGTGGAACGTTCAGGCGGAGGCCAGTATGAAGACTTCACTTTTGCTGAAGATGTGTGTGGTGTTTGTGGGAGTTGGAGCGGGAATGCTTTTCGCTCCGACGTGCCGGGCACAAGCCGAGGTTTCGCCAGACCATTTTGAGGGAGCCGATGCGGCGACGGCTCCGATGACGCCGGCGAAAAGCGTGACGGCTCAGGCCAAACAGAATCCGACGTTGGCAACTCGCAATCCGCAGAAAGTAACTGTGCAACATAGCGCGAAGCACGAGTCTGGTTCGGCAACGGCGGATAGCGGTGCGGCTGTGGCGGACAAGCGAAAGACGGCTGCGGTCTTGGTGGCGGAAAAGCCGGAATAGATTCGGCGATTGTTTGCGTATATTGCGGACTCACCTTTGTTAGAAGAGAAAGCGCAGAGGTAGGACACCCGCCTACTACGAACTGTTTGTTGCGCCTTGCATTGAAAGTCAAAATCCCCACACTTGAGGGCGACTTGTGAGCCCCCAGCTTGAGAAGTTGGTTTGAAAAACCGGGGCTGACCGGTTGCGCTGGGATCGAAGAAGGATTTATCACGCAAACCTCGCGTGATGGCGGCAGACATCCTCACTCCATTCGGTATGACTGGGCGGGTTGGTCTATAATTCCATGCGTTATGAGTGCTACTACGAGAATGGAGACAGGGGCGCCGGCGTGGTCGGTGCGGCTGGCGTTTGAGTTGAGCGGGAATGATCAGAGCGCGCAGGCGGTGGCTGGCGGGCTGAACGAGGAACAGATGAATTGGCAGCCGGCGGCGGGCAAGTGGAGCGTTGGGCAGTGCCTGGAGCATTTGTGCCTCACGAACGACGCGTATATGAAGGCGATTGGCGCGGCGATTGAGGGAAAGCCGGATTCTCCGGTGGAGCAGATCACGCCGGGGTGGTTCTCGAAGTGGTTTATTCGCAGCTTTATTGAGCCGTCGCCGCAGAGCAAGAAGGCTACGACGTGGGCGAAGATCAGGCCTGGCGCGCGCGTTGATGCTGGCGTGCTGGATCGATTTCTTGCGGGGAACAGGGCGTGCCGGGAACTGGTGCTGCGGGCTCGAGATAAGAATGTGAATCAGATTCGATTTCGGAATCCGTGGGTGCCGGTGATTTGGTTTACAGTGGGAACGGCACTGGAGATTATTGCGGGGCATGAACGGAGGCATTTGCTGCAGGCGGAACGGGTGCGGGATGCGGCGGGCTTTCCGAGGTAGGTGTTGCAGTGAAGGACGTGTACTAAATTATCTTTGGATAGGCCAGATTGGACAAGTCGGAAGTGCTGGTCGAATCGTGAGGTGAGTTCCGCCTCGGAAGTTGATCAGTGCAACTGCACGAGGAACCAACAGGGCCACCGGGTTAGAGGAGTTTGGAGAGTAGGGTGTTGGGTTGGACTATGGTGGCGGAGCGCTCCGGGCCGGTGCTGATCATGCCGATTTCGACTTGCAGGAAATCGGAGATGAAGTGGAGATAGTCAAGGGCGGCTTTGGGGAGTTTGGCGGCGTCTTCGATGCCGTAGGTAGTATTGCACCAGCCGGGAAGCGTTTTGTAGACGGGCGTGACGCGCTCGTACTCTTCGGCGGTGGCGGGCATTTCGTTTACAGGTGACCCTTTGTAGGTGTAGCCGACACCTACTTTAATTTCACGTTGAGTGTCGAAGACATCGAGTTTGGTGACGACGAGTGAGTCGATACCGTTGATCATTTTGGCGTAACGCAATTCCGCGAGATCGAGCCAGCCGCAACGACGCGGCCGTCCGGTGACGGCGCCAAATTCCTTGCCACGTTCACGAACTTCCTTTGCTTCGAGGTCGGGCATTTCGCTGGGAAAGGGGCCGCCACCAACGCGGGTGGTGTAGGCCTTGGAGACGCCGAGGACGTGCTGGATTTTAGTGGGAGGCACACCGACGCCGGTGGTGGCTCCGCCGGACGTGGCGCTGGAGGAAGTGACGAAGGGATATGTGCCATGGTCGATATCGAGCATGGTGCCCTGCGCACCTTCGAAGAGCACGGACTTGCCTTCATCGAGAGCGCGATTGGTGAGTTCGGCGGTATCGCAGATGAAACTTTTAATTTTTTCACCGAGCGCGAGAGTGGCTTCGACTTCGCCGGAGAAATCTATTTGGGCGCCGTAAGCTCCCTGGGCAATGCGATTTTTTTCGGCCACGACGCGAGCGGCTTTTTCGCGGAAAAGCGCGGGATCAAGAAGATCGGCGACACGCAAGCCGCGGCGCGCCATTTTATCTTCGTAGGCGGGGCCAATGCCGCGGGAGGTGGTGCCAATGGCATTGGAGCCACGCGCGGTTTCGGCGGCTTTATCGAGTTCGCGGTGATACGGGAAGATGAGATGAGCGCGATTGGAGATGTGCAGGCGGCCCTTTACGTCGATGCCACCTTTGGCGAGGGTCTCGATTTCGGCGACGAGTGCGGCGGGATCGACGACAACGCCGGTGCCGATGATGGCCTGCCGCTGCGGGCGGAGAATGCCGCATGGGATGAGTTGGAGAACGAAACGATCTTTGCCAATGATGACGGTGTGACCGGCGTTGTGGCCGCCAGCGACTCGTACGATGTAATCGAAGGAGCCTGCGAGATAGTCAACAACTTTGCCTTTACCTTCATCGCCCCACTGCGCGCCGACCACGACGACCGATTTCATTCGGGGATTCTCCCTTGCGCGGAAGTAGCCAGCGAGAAAGCGGACCACGCGTTCCCTACCCTACAGAAAATTCCAGCGCAAAAACGGATCAGGACACCAAACCAAAATCGTACGATGGTAAGAGGGGGAACGCAAGGGAGCGTGGGGTGTGAGGTGGGGAAAAGAAAGAGAGGTAGCGCAGAGACGCATAGAGCACAGAGGAAGGCGCAGAGAGGAGGGATCCCTCTCTGCGTTCGGATGACGTGGTTGCGGCGGATTGGCTGTAGGCCAGGTTGAGTTGCAGGAACGGGAGATTGGGATCTCGCGGACACGGCGCAAGATCTATCGCGCCCTTGCGGGAGATGATTCGGTGCCTAGGACAGGTGGCGCTTGCGCGGCGTTTGGATTGGGAAATGTTGATTGTGGGGGCTTGGTCCGTTAGCGTCGAGATGTGGGACTTTTGAGTCCCTTGTAGGCAGGAACATTTCTGTTGGGAGAGGCGAAGGCCTTGGCGAATCCAATTATTACATTGACTACGGATTATGGGACGAACGATCACCTGGTGGGCGTGCTGAAGGGCGTGATTTTGAAAATCAACCCGGATGTGCAGATCGTGGACATCACGCACCAGGTTGCGCCATTTGATTTGCTGGATGGAGCACTGGCAATTGCGTCGGCGTACACATATTTTCCGCCGCGGACGATTCACGTGGTGGTGGTGGACCCGGGCGTAGGCACGGAGCGGCGGCCGCTGCTGGTGAGCGGGCAGAACCAATATTTTATTGCGCCGGATAATGGCGTGCTGTCGGGCGTGTATGAGAAGGAACCGAATTTTGTGGTGAGGCATTTGACGGCGGAGCATTACTTTTTGCAACCGGTAAGCAAGACGTTTCACGGGCGCGACGTGTTTGCCGCAGTGGCGGCGTGGCATTCGAAGAATTGGCAGCCGGCAAGCATGGGCGAAGAAGTGACGGATTTTAAGCGGTTCGCGATGCCACGGCCGAAGGAAGCGGATGGAGTGCTGAAGGGCGCGGTGTTGAAGGTGGACGGCTTTGGAAATTTGATGACGAATTTCCGTGCGGAAGACTTGGGAGCGGCGGCGATTGAGAAGGGCGAAGTGAAATTTCAAGTTGGAAACCATGCGGTGACGCGGTTGGTACCGACATTTGCAGCGGGAAATGCGGGCGAGGCGATTGCGTATGTGGGGTCGAGCGGGTATGTGGAAATTGGAGTGAATAAGGGGAGTGCGGCGAAGACGCTGGGGATTGGACGAGGGACGGCCGTTTTGTTGACGAAGTAATTCGAAATTGGAAAATGGAAATTCGCGGCGACCTTGGAGCTGAGGACGAATCGGTTAGTGGATGGCGATTTTTTGTTTGGCTCGGTTGATTAGGGCTTGTTCGATGGCGGGCCATTTAGTGTGGGCTGCGCTACCTGTTTGCAAATCCTGCAACGTGAATCCTGTTGGGGCGATGTCTTCGCTGTAGATGATCATTAGTTCTTTGCGGTTGTCGTCCAGGGTGTGGACTAGGCGGACGGACATCATGGCTGGTGGCGTGATGTAGCCGTTGGCGCGGAGGAGGGCGTTGAGGTGGTCGAGGTCGGAGCCTGGGGTGGCGGGTTCTGAGTTTGCGCGGAGCCAAGTATCGACGTAGAAGTCCATGTTGGCGATAGGAGTGTGGCGCGGCGACGCATATTGGTGGTGAGCATCGGGTTTGGATGGAGAGTAGGCTTCGAATTGGATCCAGTAGAGATGTTGGACGCGGCGGTGAGCGTCGGTATCGACGAAGGCGAAGAGATCGCAGTTGTCGAAGCCTAGTAGGACGAAGTGATCCTCGCCAACGTATTTGGCGGAGATGGGGAGTTGGATTTGAACGGCCGGTTCGCGATCGGAGATGACTGTATTGTTTTGGACTGCGCGACGGGGAGGGGGAGTCTGTGGCGCGAGTAAGAAGAGGAGAAATGCCAGCGTGAGTTTGGAGAGCAAGTTCGGGACCTCGTTTTCGTAGGCACGAAAAAAGAGATTAAAGCAGAGACACAGAGAAAAGCGAAGAGAGAGATTTCACTGTGTTCGGGATGACGTGGTGCGGAGCACCTGATCAGATCGTGGGGAGTGGTTGTCGGGATGCCGTCGTGTGGGGTGGAGGCGAACTGGGTTAGCGGGTGGAATCGATTGAGAGCATTTGGGAGCGGGTGCGGGGGTCCAGCCAGTCGCGCCACGCGTCGCCTAGAAGGTTGAAGGCTAAGACGGCTAGCATTACGGCTAAAGCGGGAAAGACGACCATGTGCGGAGCGTCAAAGAGATGGCTACGGGCGTCGTTAAGCATGGAACCCCAACTGGGGAGCGGGGCGAGCACACCTAAACCAAGAAAACTGAGAGTGGCTTCGGCAAGGATGGCGCCGGCCATGCCAATGGTGGCTTGAATCAGAACGGGTTGAAGAATATTGGGGAGCAGATGTTGGAGCAGGATGCGGGTGTGCGAGGCACCGAGTGATTTGGCAGCGAGAACGAATTCCAGCTCCTTGGCTTTGAGGACTTGTGCGCGAGCGAGACGGGCGTAACCGGCCCAGCCGGTGATGATGAGGGCAAGAATAACTTTGCCGATGCCCGGGCCGAAGAAGGCGGCGAAGGCG
>DASXBH010000006.1:0-7893 GCA_036491775.1 Candidatus Acidiferrum sp. | reverse complement strand
CTGCGCATTCGCGGGCACAACGGCGGCGGTAGTTCCAAACCCCATCAAGGCGGCGATCATTATCATTTTTTTCATGGTTGTTATCCTTGGTTTCCTGCAAGTTTTCTGCAGCCCCAGACTTGGCATCCGGGGCCGCTGTCTGTCGCCGTGGTGGCGTCCCCCCAACTCCAGTTCGCCGCCAGCAACGACACCCTCACCTTAGCTGCGCATCTGCGCGGGTGCGGTCAAGAAGCATCAAGTTGTCGTGAAGACTTGGGAAGGGAATCCGGCAGTGGCTTACACTTCTTTACGCAACGTTTTGTGCCGAGCCGCTAGACTGGTTCATCACCATGCCGGTAACAGTGCGACTCTGTGCGGTGGAAACTAGCGTTATGCCCGTTCCGCGTAAGACCCTTTCTGAATCTACACACGATGCCGCGTCTCGCCGCATTCTGATCATTGATGATGATGTGGAGCTGTGCGAACTGCTTACCGAATATTTGGCGCCGGAGGGGTTTCAGGTTGATTCGGTGCACAGCGGAACGCAAGCCGTCGAGTTGGCGTTGAATAATCCGTATGCGCTGCTGGTTCTGGACGTGATGCTGCCGGGCACGCGCGGATTCGAGGTGCTGCAGCAGATTCGCAGCAGGTCTCGCGTTCCGGTGATCATGCTGACCGCGCGCGGCGATGAAGTGGACCGCATCCTGGGCCTGGAAATTGGCGCCGACGATTACCTTCCCAAGCCATTTAATCCGAGGGAACTGGCGGCGCGCATCCAAGCGATTTTGCGGCGGGTTTCGACTACGTCCGCCGACAATTCCGAAGCCTCGCTGGCGAACGAACCGGTGCGCCTGGCGGATATAGAGTTGGATCCCCGCGCGCGCTCGGTAAAACGGGACGTCCGTCAATTGGAACTTACTTCTGTGGAATTCGATCTTCTCTCACTTTTTCTGCGTTCAGCCGGCGTCGTGCTGCAACGCGAAGAATTGGCGCGGCAGGTTCTGGGGCGAGACCTTGCGCCCTTTGATCGCAGCATCGATGTTCACGTCAGCAATCTGCGCCGCAAATTAGGTCCTCATCCAGACGGTTCCGAGCGCATCAAGGCGATTCGCGGCATCGGGTATCTCTACGTGCTTTCGGACAAATCCAAGGCAAAGTGAGCTGCTGGTGCGCAGTCTCTTCCTGAAAATTTTTCTGTGGTTCTGGCTGGCCATGCTGCTGGTCAGCCTCACCTTGCTGATTTCCGGCTACATCAGCGAGTCGCATTCCTCGCAGGAACGCGACGAAAAGATGGATCGGACCATGACGCCGCTGATCGCCGACAATTTCGTGGAAATTTATGACACCCAAGGCAAACCGGGCCTGACCTCATTTCTGGAGCACGCCGAGAGCGGAATGCCATGGAAGCCGTTTCTGTTCGACGCGCATGGAGCGGAGGTCCTGGGACGCATCGTATCTCCGGAAATTTGGGAAACCTTTCAACTGGCGATGCGCAACAAGCAAACGGAAATTGTGCATCACGGAAACCGGCGCTGGGTTGGCCAGTGGCTCATGTCGAATAGCGGCAAGGAGTACGTGCTGGTCCTGCAATTGAAACCCTTTCCTGGCCCGCAATCGCTGCTGCGCGCACCATCCCTCGTTCAGTTGCTGCGCTTTGTGACCATCGCGTTGATTGTTGGTCTTATTTCTTTGTGGATCACCCGGCACATTACTTCGCCCATTTTTCGGCTGCGCCACGCCGCCAACCAGCTTGCTAAAGGTAATCTCACCGCCCGCGTTGGGCCTGATTCTCTGCCGCGCAATGACGAACTGGCCGATCTTAGTAAAGATTTTGACAACATGGCCGCGCAGATTGAGACGTTGATGGCGTCACAACGGCGGTTGCTGGCGGATATTTCTCACGAGTTGCGTTCGCCGCTGGCGCGCTTGAGTGTTGCGCTCGGGCTGGCGCGGCGCAGTTCTACTCCAGAGAGTGCCTCCGCTTTGGATCGCATTGACCGCGAGGCGCAGCGGTTGAACGAACTGATTGGCGGACTCTTGCAGCTGGCGCGCATGGAAAGCGGCGACACCATTGCTCGGGAGGATTTTAATTTGGATGCGTTGGTGAAGGAAGTTGCGGAGGACGCGAATTTTGAAGCGCGCAGCCGGAATCGGAGCGCGCGGATCACGGAAGTTGCGGCGTGCCGCGTTCATGGCAATCCGGATTTGCTGCGCAGCGCGATTGAAAATGTGGTGCGCAACGCAGTGAATTACACCGCGGAGAATACCGAGGTGCTGGTCTCGCTGACATGCGAAGAGGATAGTCCTTTCGCGGATATTCGGGTGACGGACCATGGGCCTGGCGTGCCGGAAACGGCGCTGGCCAATATTTTTCAGCCGTTTTACCGCGTCGAAGCGGCGCGCGATCGCAATTCTGGCGGCACCGGCTTGGGCCTCTCCATCACAGAGCGAGCGATTCGCTCGCACGGAGGCTCGGTGCAAGCACAAAACTCGCCGAACGCCGGGCTGCAAATTCTGCTGCGCCTGCCGCTCATTTAGGAGTAAAACAGCAACATTACTATTCGCGAATCACCAGGCGCGGTTCGCCCTGCTACACTATTGCCATCGTTCGTCAGGAGAGCCTCATGGCTGATGCCACGCAATTCGCCAAGTCGGTTCCTACTCGCACTGAATCCGACAGCATGGGCAAAATGGAAGTGCCTGTGGATCGCTACTACGGAGCGCAGACGGCGCGCTCGCTGATCCACTTCGCGATTGGCAAGGACACCATGCCTCCGGAACTGATCCGCGCGTTCGGCATTTTGAAAAAAGCCGCGGCGCTGGTGAATCGCGACTTGGGCAAGCTGACCGAAGAAAAATCCAATCTCATTTCACAGGCTGCGGACGAAGTTATCTCTGGAAAACTGAACGAGCACTTCCCGCTCCGCATCTGGCAGACCGGCAGCGGCACGCAGACCAACATGAACGTCAACGAGGTCATTTCGAATCGCGCGATTCAGATTGCCGGCGGCGTGATGGGCAGCAAGAAGCCAATTCACCCGAACGATGATGTCAACATGTCACAATCGTCGAACGACACGTTTCCGACCGCGATGCATATCGCTGCCGCTACGGAAACGGCTCGCCGCCTGATGCCGGCAACGCGGAAACTTCGCGACGCGCTGGATGCCAAGGCGCGGGAATTCATGGGCGTGGTGAAAATTGGCCGCACCCATTTGCAGGATGCTACGCCGCTGACGGTTGGGCAGGAATTTTCCGGCTGGGTGAGCTTGCTGGATCGCGATGGCGAGCGCATTGGCGCGGCATTGCAGGGACTCTTGGATCTGGCGATTGGTGGGACGGCGGTCGGTACCGGGCTGAACGCGCATCCGGAATTTGCGGAACGCGCCGCGAAGAAAATTGCCGAACTTACGGAGCTACCATTTCGCTCGCATCCTAATAAATTTGCCAGCCTTTCGGCACACGACGAAATTGTGTTTGCCAGCGGCGCTTTGAAAACATTGGCCGCTTCGCTGATGAAGATTGCCAACGACATTCGCTGGCTGGCTTCCGGCCCGCGGTGCGGCTTGGGCGAATTGACCTTGCCGGAAAATGAGCCTGGGTCTTCGATCATGCCGGGCAAAGTGAATCCGACACAGTGCGAAGCGCTGACCATGGTGGCAGTGCAAGTGATGGGCAACGATGCGGCGATCGGGATTGCCGGGTCGCAAGGCAATTTCGAGCTCAATGTGTATAAGCCGGTGATGATTTTCAACTATTTGCACTCGGTGGAGTTGCTGGCGGACGCGATGAACAGTTTCGTGGAGCATTGCGTGCATGGGATCGAGCTAGACCTGAAGAAGATCGACCATTACGTGAAGAATTCGCTGATGCTGGTCACGGCGCTGGCCCCGCGCATAGGCTACGACAATGCCGCGAAAGTGGCGCACACCGCGCACCACCAGCACATCAGCCTGAAGGAAGCTGCGATGCAGCTGGGACATCTCACCAGCGAAGAGTTCGACGCGTTGGTCAACCCCGCTGATATGACTCATCCATGACGATCTCATCCTTGGGAAAAAACATTCTTCGCAGATTCGGATTCTCTGTTGTTTTGCTAGGTGGATGCTTCGCACATCTTTCTAACGCGCAAGAAATCAGTCGCCTCAGGGTGTACGACGACACCACCGTCGTTATGAACCTTCCGGATAAAGTTGCGATTACTGCGACTCCCCTCCAGTGTGACCACTGCCCTGATGTAGTCCCCGGTTGGTGCAAGCCGTTGCCCCGGCCTGAGTACAAGGCGCTGCAGCGGGTGAAGATTTCTGACCCGTGGTTCGAGGTGTACAAGGTGGCGCCCGACACCTTCGCGATTTACGAGCCGCATCAGGCGGAGGAAGTCATCTCCTACCTTATTGTGGGCAAGCGGAAGGCGCTGCTCTTTGATACCGGCATGGGCATCAGCGACATCCGCAAAGTTACGCGCGAACTCACGCCGCTGCCGATCATCGTTTTGAATTCGCATACGCACGACGATCACGTCGGCGGAAACTGGCAATTCAGCACCATCTACTCGATGGACACGGCGTTCACGCGGCAGAACGCCAAAGGCTCCAGCGCAGATGCGCAAGCGGAAATCGCGGCGGGGCAAATCTGCGGCAACTTGCCGCAATTCTTCAATGGCCGAGATTATCGAACGCAGCCATGGACCATCACCAAGTTCGTCCACGATTTCGAAACCATTGATCTCGGCGGACGCTCGCTGGAAGTCCTGGCCACGCCCGGCCACACGCCCGACGCCATTTCCCTGATCGATCGGGCCAACGGACTACTTTTCACGGGCGACACGTACTATCCCGCGCCAATCTGGCTGTATCGTCCGGAAACTGATTTTGCCGCGTACGAAAATTCCATCAAGCGACTGGCCGCACTGGCACCACAAATAAAACTGGTACTTGGCGCGCATAATATTCCAGTCGCCTCACCCGCGGTGCTGTCCAAGCTGGTTGCCGCCTTCGCCCAGGTGCGTGCGGGAAATGGCCGGTGCAAGCCGGAGGGAACTACGCAAAAGCTGTGCGAGGCCTACAGCATTACTTTCCTTCTCTCCGCCATGGCTCCAGAGGTACACTGATCAGCGCCGAGGACAGCCATGCTTCGTCGCTTTCTCGCCTTTCTGTCACTCGCCCTTCTCTTTGCGCTCCCGGCGAGCCCGCAATTCGGCGCGCCCGCTCCCAAGCATTCCGCAGCCACAGATAAAAACGTCTGGAACTATGATGGCGGGCTGGTGATGATGACCGACGGCGCCATCCCGGATGGCCCATGCTTTCGGCTGACGGGTAAATTGACCGCGCCGAATTTCTTCGACAACCTGAAACGTATCGACACGAAAACCGGGGCGGTGATCCATCGCGGCAACGATCTGGTCACCGAATTTCCAGAACACATGCAACTGCTTTTTGAAATGTACGACACGCCGTGTTTGGAGCCGGGTACAGCGCCCACGGGGCCGCGCTTGTATCTGAATAAGGCGATTATGACTTCGCTGCGCATTCATTTTTTCTGGAAGCGTGGCGTGGAATTGCGGCCGGCGAAAGGTATTGTGTTGAAAAGCGCGGAGGCGCGGCAGATTGCGCCGTATTCTGCGGAGGCCAAAGATCTGCCGGATAAGTTTGAATGGTGGTTTGAATTCGATGTGCCGAGCGCGGGCGTACCGGTGACGGATAGTCTGGTGCTGATCCTGCACACAGCAGATAACCGGGTGGCAGCGCGGGTGGCGGCACGGCTGTAAGGCTGGAAGTGGGGAGTTCGCTAGAATTTATAAAAAAGAGGGATTTGATCGCGCACAAGTCGCGCGATCAGGCAGAGATCTCGCTGCGCAATGACGGGTTTAGTGAGTGCGTTTCACTTCTTGATCGGCCAACAATATCTACGAGAGCTTCATTTCTGGAACGTTGCCGTGGGTGATTAGCTTTGCTTCGGTGCAGGCTTGTACTTCTTCTGCGGTCCAGCCGGGCGCCACTTCGCGCAGCACCAGGCCGTCTGGTGTGACGTCGATGACCGCGAGGTCGGTCACGACAGTGTTGGTGCATGCAATTCCGGTAAGCGGATAAGTGCACTTGTTCACAATTTTTGGCGCGCCATCCTTGGTGTTGTGCTCCATGCAGACAATCAGATTCTTGGCGCCAGCGGCAATATCCATGGCGCCGCCGATTCCGCCGCTTCCTTTGGAGCCAGGAATTTTCCAATTGGCGAGGTCGCCCTTCTCGGAAACCTGGAAGCCGCCGAGTACGGCCACGTCGAGATGACCTCCGCGGGACATCAAGTGGGCGTCGGCTTGATGAAAGAACGATGCGCCGGGTATCAGTGTGACCGGAACTTTCATGGCGTCGACCAGGTCGAAATCTTCTTCGCCAGCTTTGGCGCGGCGGCCCATGCCGAGAATTCCATTTTCGCTGTGAAAATAAACGGTCAAATCCTTGGGCAGATAATCCGCGATTAAATTGGGAATGCCCCAGCCGAGATTAACGTAAGCGCCGTCGGTGAGTTCTCGCGCGGCGCGTTGGGCAATCTGTTCGCGGGTGAGCCGCGGCTTATCCGTGGTGGGAACTTTATCGGGCATAACTTTCTCCTGATGCCGTTATCCGGCGAAGCGCATCCCTTTTGCCTGCACAATACGATGCACAAAAATCGCCGGGGTCATCACGTTTTCCGGCTCGATGGAGCCGACCGGAACAATTTCGTCCGCTTCGACGATGGTGACTTTCGCGGCCATGGCCATGATGGGATTGAAATTGCGCGCGGCCAAGCGGTACGTCAGGTTTCCGAGCTCGTCGGCTTTTTCCGCTTTGATCAAGGCGAAGTCCGCATGAATCGGGCTTTCCAGTATGCAGCGCTTACCATCGATCACGCGCTCTTCCTTGCCGTTGGCCACTTCCGTACCAACGCCGACCGTGGTGTAAAAGCCCAGAAGCCCCGCCGCTGCCGCGCGCATGCGTTCGCACAGAATTCCCTGCGGCACCAGTTCGCAGGTGACTTCGCCTTTGGCAAATCGCTCCTGGAAATAGTTGGAATGCGGGCCGGGAAACGAAGCGATTACGTGGGCTACCTGACCATTCTTAAACATGACGCCCAGTTCGCCCTCGCGCGTGCCGCAATTGTTGCTGATGGCAGTGATGTTTTTGATTCCTTTGCGAGACAGCGCCTGAATCAAATTATTGGGAAAGCCCGCGCCGCCGAAGCCGCCAAACATGATCCGCGCGCCATCCGGAATATCAGCGACAGCCTCGTCGAGAGAAGAGAGAACTTTTCGTATCATCCGTTGCTCAGTAAAGCTGGAATGGTGTTACCTATAGATTGTTCACAACCCACGAAGAATGTGCAACTGCCTGGAAGTTGGAAAGGAGCAACCGGCCGATGTTGCGAGTGCGTGCCAACGAGTGGCGCGCAAAAAAAAGGGCGCCCGTTGCAGGCGCCCTGTCTTGGAATCGAACTGATTATCGCGAATGGAACTAGCGAGTAATGTTCGCCGCTACGATGACCTGGTCGCGGGTTTCGTGGTTCTTGGCCATTTGGATTTCCAGCGGGCTCTGCGGAATGGTGATGCCGCGAGTGCTGCCCTCTACCCAAACTTCCGACAGGAAATACTGGTCGCCAAAGCGGTGAAACACCAGCACGGTCTTCGTGGCAGGGTTAAGTTTCTCGCAACGATGGGTCATCGTAAGGCCAGAAGCTTTTGCTTCCCTGTTGCGAATGGTCAAGGCGTCGGGTGCTTGCTCGACGGATTGCAAACTATATTCGCCGGCCGGAAGAACTTGCTTGCCGACCACGAAATCAAACGGGACATTGCTGCCGACGTTGATGGATTGCGCGTAGGCGCCGGAAACAGCCAACAACAGGGCCATTGCCACGATCGCGGAACGTAGAGTTTTCATAAAT
>DASXBH010000005.1:0-3785 GCA_036491775.1 Candidatus Acidiferrum sp. | reverse complement strand
GCAGCATGAAACCCGCCGGAAAGATTCACGCAAAAGAAGAGCACAGCGCGGAAGGCGGAACTGGTAACCGCGGATTTCCAGTTCCATCGCTGCAAAAGGTAAATTCTGGGCTGAACGAAGAGGCGGGCAAGAGCCGTTTTTAAGGTGAGTTTGGATTCAGCCGGAATTGGCGCGGGTTCAGCGACTTCTCGGCGCGGGCGTTCATCCATCAAAAAACCTCTTTCAGGATTTCGACTCGGCGATACGCTTACGATCTAAAGTTGGCAAACAACGCGATGCTTGGATGACACTATGGAGGGAGTCCTGGTAATGGCTTGTTACATGAACATTTTTATTATTTCAAATTTGGGTCAAACAGTTGTAACAACTGCCTGCTAGACTCTGCCCATGACCTTTGACTTGAACGCTTGGCAACAGCCACCAGGATGCGCCCTAGCGTGACCCAGGGCCGCCTCCTTTTCCCGGGTTTACTTCTCCTCGCCATTTTTTTCAGCACAACTTCCGGCACCAGCGCTACCTCTGACCGCCAACCAATTCACGAAGCTTTGCAGTGGATTCGCACTGCGCCTCAGGGCATCGTGCAATACGACTACATCATGACCGCGCGCGTGCGCCTGCTGTTCTTCTGGACCGGCAAAGACGATGTAGGCGGCGGTTATATCCGCCGTGGAGTCTCGTCGGAAAATCCGCGTGAAGAGTTTTTTCAAGTTTTGTTTGGCAGTGATCCGGCAAAAGCGCCGCGGGGCATAAACCGTTGGGGCGCCGGTACGGAAGTTTCACAGCATCAGGATCCAGTGACGTCAACCGCAAAGCAAGATGACGTCACCGCCAGTGCCTTTTTTGGCTTCATGAAATCGTCGCGCGGTAAATCTGTAGCTGAGATGCAGGAGGAACTGCGGAAGGAAAAGGACCAAGGAGAGCATTCGTTCACCGGCATACTCAGCCGCGTCGAACCGCTCGAAGCGATTTCCCTGGTGGTGCCGCTGCAGTCCGACACGGATTACACGCTGCATCAATATGATGTAGCCCAGCCGCTGATGCTTGAGAAGCTTTCCAGTTCGGTGCGTCCGGTCCGCACGCTGCAACAGCAAGAGCGCTGCCCGCGTGCGAAGGAATTTCTGGCAACCGTTGCGGAACTTATGGACGCGGCGCTCGACGGCCAGCTCGCTCCCAGTTCTCGCTGCTACGTGTACGACGCCCAGGAAAACAATCTGACGCTCGAAAATGTCTGGCCGCTGGCAACCCTTCCAGTGCAGTTACACGGAGCGAATAGCGTCACGTTATTGGATACGAGTTACACGAGCTTACTTCAACTGGATTTTGTCTCCACCCACAAATTGACCGGCAAGAAGGTCTACTTCTCAATCATCGAAGGCAAAGAAGGAAAGTGGCGCGGCGTACCTGTGCAGATTCGCTACCAGCCGAATTGGTGGTTTCAGGTGGTGTTGAATCTCCGCCCACCCACAAGCACGGCAGCTTCAGTTAGCGCCGGAACTAACTGACGGCATCGCGCCGTCGCCATTCGGTACCACAGAAATTTCAACGGAAGATGGAAATTGTTTGGAGCGGTAGATCTTCTGCGTCGCGATCTGGTAGTCGGACTCTTTCGCCTCGAAAATGTTCGCCACAAATTTCTGTGGATTACGATCGTAAAGTGGGAACCAGGTACTTTGCACCTGGACCATGATGCGGTGCCCCTTCTTAAAAACATGATCTGCGGTGTGCAAGTCGATGGTGTACGGCGTGACCTCTCCAGCAGCGATCGGTTCAGGCTTCTCGTATGAATTGCGATAGCGCCCGCGGAAAATTTCGTCGGCGATCATCAATTCGTAGCCGGAAAGTTTCCAGTCCTTCTTCACTTCCTGGGGATACTCGTCAATCAGTTTCACAACCCAGTCGCTGTCCGTGCCGGTGGTTGAGGCAAAAAGTTTAGCCGTAACTTGTCCGGCGAGCGTCACGTCGTCGGTAAGCTCGTCGGATTCCCAGGTGAGCACATCGGGCCGGTACTCCACGAATCGCTGATCCTGAACCAGCCATGTGTACCAGCTTCCTGGATGATCGGGGGGATAGGTCATGTCCACCGGGCGATGCCGGTACGGCACAGGATGAACTGGATCACTGATATACGAGTCAAAAGCTTCGCTAATGTCGACTGAAGGCGGATCGAAGGACAGTTTTCCACCATCCTGAAAATATAAGTTTTTCTTTTGCGCTTCCTGTGGCGGCCACGCTTCAAAACTCGTCCAGGAGTCGCTGCCGGTCTGAAACAGCATCGCCTCCTTCAAAGGAAGAGTTCCTTTGTCGTGCAGCCAATACGCAAACCACGGCGCTTCAATCTTGCGTCGAAAATACAAAGCCGTATCTGCGTTGAACGGGATTTCGCCAAGAGTATTACCCTTGCCATGCGCCCATCCGCCGTGATTCCAAGGACCCACCACCAAATAGTTCATATGTTTCGCATCTTGTTTTTCTAGATTGGCGTAAGTGCGCATCGGGCCGTAGAAATCTTCTTGGTCCCACCAGCCGGCTACGTTCAGGTTCGGCACTGTCGCTTCTTTAAGCGCGGTCTCAATCGCGTGTTCTTTCCAGAATTTGTCGTACGTGGGATGCGTCGTGAAATTATTCCAGGTCGGAATCTTCCCGTGGAAATAACGCTCATTCACGTTGGAGAGCGGCCCCAGGCGGTAATACCAATCAAAAAGGTCGAACCGATCAAATTGAAAACTGTAATTCTCGTTTGACGATTCCATGAGCGCCGAGTATTCGAAGCCATAGCTCAAGCGAAACGCGCCATTGTGAAAGAAGTCGTCACCCATCCATGCATCGCCCATACACGCCTGCTCAGAAACTGCCTTCAGCGCGGGATGCGGATGAATCAGCGCCATCGCCGCCAAAAATCCGCCGTACGATATCCCGGCAATTCCCGCGCGACCATTGTTGTTCGGGATATTTTTCACCAGCCACCCGATCGTGTCGTAGGTGTCAGTGCTCTCATCGATCCCTTTGGCATCGCTGGGATCGTGAACCGGCCGGTTCATTTCGAATTTACCTTGCGAGCCGTAGCGTCCGCGAATGTCTTGAAAGGCAAAAATGTAGCCGTCGGCAAACATCTCCGAATAACGGTAAAGCAGAGGGCTATGCCCTTTTTCGGCATCCGCCACACCGTAGGGAGTGCGCTCGATGAAAATCGGCAAGGCGCCATGAGAGGAGCGCGGCGTGTAGATCTCGGTGTGTAGCTTGACGCCATCTCGCATCGGGATCATTACTTCTTTTTTCTCGAACAGCTCGGCTAAGTTCGGACGCGATGAACTTTGCTCTTCCTGTGCGAATGTGGACACCGAAAACGTGACCACGAACAGAAGTGCGACGCTTCTCCACTTCATTCTTAGCATCTAAGACCTCAAGTCCTCAGGAAAAACCCCGAAATCATAGTACACGAGAGGCCTCGTACCGCCACAATGGGTCCTAAACGCGTGGTGGCCCACATGCACAAACCTCTGGTAAACTAGAACTTCATAGACCGCACCTGAAAACTAAGGAGAAGGTTGTTCCGGGCTGCTGGTGTCTCAGCAGCTATTTTTGTCTGAACACGAATTTACCTATATGACTCAAGACATTCGCAATATCGCTATCATCGCTCACGTCGACCATGGCAAAACCACCCTGGTGGATGCCATGCTCAAGCAGAGCGGTATTTTCCGCGCCAACCAGGAAGTTGCCGAACGCGTGATGGACTCCAACGATTTGGAACGCGAGCGCGGCATCACCATTCTGGCCAAGAACAC
>DASXBH010000004.1:0-6057 GCA_036491775.1 Candidatus Acidiferrum sp. | reverse complement strand
CCGATACCCCAATTTTGCATTCGCATGCGCGCCAGACTACCAGACCATCCAACCGAAGCGCACTAGAAAATCGACACGACTCCAGTTGTATTCGTTCGACCCCTCCATTTGCGAATCCCTCCGCCGCTCACGTCATTCCTACGAAGTAAGGATCCCTGCAAATCGCGCGTTCTATGCGCGATAAATCCCTCTTCCTTGGGTTGCTCCCGTGGCCGCACTTCTTATTGGTCTACTCTTGAAAGCCACCACATCTCCGTCTTCCTCCCGTTTTTGTTGTAGCAACATGATTTTGTCACCCTAACGGCAACGTGAAAATGTCACCCCCCTGGGGGTATGGTGTGTTCGAGGCGGGTGTCGCCGTAGTAGAGCAAGACTTTGCCATCGAGCGCCTGGTAGAGCTGGACTTTAGCTCCGGCGAAGCTGAAGCGACGGTTCTGCGGCGGGATCTGGAAGCGGCCGCCCTCCCATTGCACGACGTTGTCGTTGCTGACCACGCGTTCGTGCCGGAACGCGCAGACGCGCTGAAGGTCGGCGGGAGCGGGACGCCAGGCTTTGGCGGCTTCGCGTGGGGTGCGGGCGAAGCGGCGGTTGTAGTCGGCGATGAATTTGCGGAGCACGGCGTTGGCGGAGTCCATATCGCAAGCATTGGCCAAGCGCAGTTCGCTGCACAGGCGATCTTGCAGCACGCCCCAGAGGCGTTCGACGCGGCCTTTGGCTTGCGGCGATTGCGCGGCGATGAAAGTGACGCCGAGGTCGGCAAGCGCGCGGCCGAACTGCGTGGGCTGGCGTTTTCCGGCGAGTTCTTCCTCGAGCGTCCAGCAGTCGTCGTTGCGGACGAAGATGCCGCTGCGATCGCCGTAGAAGGCCGTGGGCACGCCGAAGCGGCGGAGCAGGCTCTGCAACAGGCGAAAGTAGCCCTCGGCGGATTCCGAGGGGAAGAACTGCGCGGCGAGGATTTTGCCGCCAGCATCGTCCTGCATGCCAAGAGCGGTGAGGCGGGGGCCGCGGCCTTCCAGCCAGTCGTGCGGAGAGCCGTCGAGTTGCACGAGTTCGCCTTCGCGAGCGACGCGCGGACGGCGCTGACGATGAGCCGGGGCGCGACGCTTGCGGGGAGAACCAAGGCCCTCGTGGCGAAGAAGACGACGAAGGGTTTCGCGGCTGAGGCGTAGGCCTTCGACCTCGTTGAGCTTTTCACAAAGGTGATGGTCGTTGAAGCCGGCGTATTTCGAGCGCGCCAAGCGCACGGCGGCTTGGCGGAGGCGCTCGGGCAGACGGCGCGAGCTGGGCCGGCCGCGGTTGGCGTGAGCCAGCGCCGCCTCCCCGTCTTCGCGCACACGCCTCTTCAAGCGTTTAATCTGGCGCACGCTCAGGGAAAGGAGTTCGGCGGCGCTGGCACACGCCAAATCTCCCTTGATGCAGGTGCTGATTACGCCCACTCGCTGTAATTCCTTCTGACTCAACGTGAATGTCTCCTGTCTCATGGGGTGACATTTTCACGTTGCCGTTAGGGAGTGACAGAATTATGGAGCTAAGACACAGCCCTGGCTGCCTCTACCGCCAACCCGGCTTAAGGCATATAATCAATCCAGGCCTGCGGAATCATCCTCTCTAACCCAGGCGTGGCGGCAACCCTCTTGAGACGCGCAAGCAAACGTCTCGCCGCTAGAGTTTCCCTTTTCCAGAAAGAAGTCGCCGAGACGCCGTGTATTCGCACCTACGCGGCGTGCCGCGCCACATCGCGACATAACCATATGGCTACTCAAAATCGAGCCACGGATTTTCCTGGCGACTCGGACTTCCCCAGTGCCTTACCACGGGCGTCGACACCAGCGACGCCGCCAACGCCAGCCGCGCTCCAGGAAAAAATTGCCACACTGGAAATGGTCACCAGGACCCTCAACACATTTCTCGAGAGCGGCAACTGTATCGAGGCCAGCAAACATCTGCTCTCCTTTGCGCTTCGTCAGACCCAAAGCGCCGCCGGCTTTCTCGCCGTGGTCCTCGAAGGCCCCGTGCTGCGCGTGTTGGTGCACGAAGGCGCGTTGCTATTTCACAATCGTCTCGATGCAAACGAATCGAATGACCACGCGCAGGTGCAGCAGTTAGCGCGGCAGCCATTTTTTGAAGTCCCACTCGGCTCTAATTTGCTGGGCGAAGTGATTGCCCAGCGCAGGGCCTTGCTTACGAACGACATCGAAACGCACCGGCTTCCCCCCGGCCATCCGCAGATCCTGCACCTGCTCGGCATACCAATTTGTAAAGGTTCGGAAACCGTGGCGGTCTTGGCGGTAGCAAATCGCCAGGGAGGCTACACCGCCGAGCAATTGGGTTCCCTTGAGACCGCGTGCCAGGCCACCGGCCTCCTCTACGACAACTACCGGCAAAGCGTGCAGCGTGCCCAGCTCGAAGAACAACGCGCCCGCCTCGAAGCGGAATTTCGCCAATCGCAAAAAATGGAAGTCCTCGGCCAACTCGCCGGTGGTATCGCTCACGATTTCAACAACAGCTTGATGGTCCTTTCCGGCTCGGCCGACCTGCTGGAACGCACTTTGCCGGCAAATTCCTGCGCGGGCCCATATCTCGACCAAATCCGCCGCACCACCGAAAAAGCCGCGATGGTCACCAAACAATTGCTGGCTTTCAGTCGCAAGCAGGTGCTCGACGTCAAGCCCATCGATGTCCACGAAGTGCTCAGCGATTGCGAGTTCATGTTGCCACGCCTGCTAGGCTCCGACGTAGAACTTACCTTCGAACCGCAAGCCCGCAGTTCCTGGATTAACGCCGACGCCACCCAACTCGAACAGGTGGTCGTGAACCTCGCCGTCAACGCGCGCGATGCCATGCCCATGGGCGGACCACTGAGCATTCGTACCTGGAACGAAGACCGCTTGCCCGGCCCCGTCGAGTGGTCCTTCGGCGCTTCTGAAAGCGCCACCTGGATCGTCCTCGAGGTAAAAGACGCCGGCAGTGGCATGGACGAGCAAACCCGTGCCCACATCTTCGAACCCTTCTTCACCACCAAGCCCGTCGGCAAGGGAACCGGCCTGGGCCTCTCCACCGTCTACGGCATCGTCACCCAATTTGGCGGGAAAATTGAAGTTCACTCCGAACTGAATGTCGGCACCCGCTTCCTGATCAGTTTTCCCGCAGCGAATTTCCCGCTGAACAAAAATACTGCCGCGCCGCGCACCCCGGAATCGCCATTTACCGCTGTGCTTCGCGAACGCCTCACCATCCTGCTGGTCGACGACGAGCCGGCATTGTGCCAAGCCATCGCGGAATGTTTACGCGAAGCCGGACACTGTGTTCTGGATTCGCAAAATCCCTACGATGCCCTGGAACTCGCTCGCTTTCCGGGACGCAATATAGACCTGCTTCTGACTGACATCGTCATGCCCGGCCTGCGCGGCACCGAACTCGCCCAACAGGTTCGCGCCTTGCAGCCCGGCATCCAGTTGATTTATATGTCCGGCTATGCCGAAGGCTTGGCCGACTTGGCGATTCCCGCGGACGCCGTTTTCCTGCAAAAACCATTCCGATTTGCTTCTCTTCTGGAACAGATTACACTCGTCAAACGCAGCGGCACGAAGACCTAATATTATCGTTGGTGACATGCGACGTATTGTTTTGACGACGTTAGCCCTGGCCATTCTTGCGTCGGCCGCGCATTCCGCTCCAGCCGCTGCTACCGGCAAACTCTCGCTGCCTGCCAATACCTCCACAATTCTCAATCACATTTACTCCGGCCGCACCGGCCTGGCCATCCCGGAAGCGCGTTTACTTGAGGAACAAAATCCCAATGATCCACTCGGCTACATTCTCGAAGCCGAGGCTCGCTGGTGGAAAATCTGGTGGGGCAGCGCAGAATTTAAATATGGCATGAGCATGGCCCGCCATCGCGAGAAAATGGCCGCGGATCAACCGTACCTGGAACTGGCATCAAAAGCCTACGTCGTGGCCACCACCAACCTCGCTCAGCAGGAAAGCGCCGATATGCATTTGTACGCCGGGATGGCCGATTCCCTGGCGGCGCGGCTCTACGGCTTGCGCGGCGAAGGCCGCAACACCGCGAAGTTTGGCGTGCGCGCCCGCGAAAATCTGCAACGCGCCATCGCGCTGGACCCACAGCTCGCTGACGCCGACTTCGGTCTCGGCCTCTACAACTATTATGTCGACACGCTCTCCGCCATGGCTCGCATGCTGCGTTTCATGATGGGCATTCCCGGCGGCTCGAAAGAACAAGGCATCCGCCAATTGCATATCGCCATCGCCGAGGGCCAGCTTACTCCAGCTTTGGCTCGCTATTACCTGGCCATCAATCTGCACAATTTTGATCAGCGCTATGAAGATGCGCTGCGCCTCATTACTCCCCTCGTCGAACAATATCCCGACAATCCAATTTTCCGTCTCACGCAAGGTGACCTCTACGCAAAACTGGGCCGTAAACAATTGGCCCTCGCCTCTTACCATGCCGCTGCCGGCGCGAAAATGGACGACGACGAGTCCCGCAACAAACTTGCCAAACTGGTGCAAGCCTCCATGGCTGCCATTGGCGGTCCAGAAGCCCCCAAGTGACGCTTGGCCTTTCGCGCATTGCTAAGGGATAATAGGGCAGGCTGGGTTCGTGAGCGTGCAGTTGAGGGGACTTGCGCCAGGCGCGGGTCAACGCGTGAAGCGGTTCTTGCATCTCAACCCAATCAGATGCGCCACTAGGTTCATTTCTGCTTCTGCTTCCATCCTGGATCCAGAGCGGCGCGGCGTGGTTTGTTCACTCTTGAAGGAGAACTGATGAAGCGGTCTTGGACAGCGATGGCCGTCGCCCTATTTGTGATCGGCATGATTGCCGGTTGCGGCGGCACCAACAATTCGATTCAGTACAACACCGGCTCGACCATTACCAACATCGCGCCTGCTGGCACTGCTTTTGGTTCGGCTAGTTTCACTCTGACTGTCATCGCCAGCCCCGCGAACGGTTTTCAATCCAACACCGTCGCCGAATGGAATGGACAGAAGCTGGCCACCATCGTCGTCAATACCACCACGCTGACCGCCACCGTGCCCGCCGCCTTGGTCGCCAAGCCCGGCACCGCCTACGTCGACACCTTCGCGCCACAATCTGGAACCGGCAACAATGGCCTATCGAACGCACTCACCTTCTTAATTTACGGCAATCCCAATCCCGTTCCCGTTCTCTCCTCGATCTCGCCGAACACCGCCAACACCTGCACTTCGAATTGTTCCAACGTGACCATCACCCTCACCGGTTCGAGTTTCCTGCCAACTTCCAGCAACGGTGGATCGAAGGTCACCTACACCGGCGCGGCCACCAATCAGGTTGAAACCGCCATCAATGTGACCAGTGTCAACTCCACGCAAATTAAAGCGGTGATTCCCGGTACCTACTTGGCCGCCGCCGATACCGCCAAGATTAACGTCATCAATCCTCCCAGCGCCGTATGCGTTGTGAATTGCCCCAATCTGGGCGGCGGCGACACCAACGCGACTGCTCCTATTACCACGCAGACCTTTACCATTGGCGGTGGCGCGGCCCCAGCCAGCACCACCGCAACGGCAGCCACCCCCGAAGAAACTCCTGCAGTCAGTCAGGATGGACGCTACGTTGCCTTCACTTCCGCGCAAAATGAGTTGACCCAGATCTTTGTGCGCGACACGTGCGTCGGTGCGCCAAACGGCTGCACGCCAAAAACGCAACTGATTTCTGCAGCCACGGATGGCACCGACGGCAACGCCGAAAGCCACACCCCCTCGATGAGCGCCGATGGCCGATATGTCGCGTTCAGTTCGGCGGCAACGAATCTGGTGGAAAGCGCGCTGGCCAGCAGTGGCAAGCAAATCTATGTACGCGACACGTGCGAGGGCGCGTCGGGATCGTGCACACCTGCCACCTCGTTGATTTCCACCGATCCGGGCGGCGCGTTAACCGGCACCGAAGCGATTCTGCCGTCGATCAGCGCCAGCGGAAGATTCGTCGCGTTCGTCGCGGTAACAAAAAGTCTCACCACAAAAAGTGGCGCGACGGCGACCGCCTCCGGCACG
>DASXBH010000003.1:0-17149 GCA_036491775.1 Candidatus Acidiferrum sp. | reverse complement strand
CGCAGCATAAATCGGCACAATTCTAAAAAATCTACGAACGTAAAACACTTGAAAATAATTTTCTGATTTGCGTGCGTCTATCAGAATTCCTCCAATCAGAAATCCTGAGAGAACGAAGAATAAATCCACGCCTGTCCACGCTAGTCTGAACGGAATGGTAGCTCGCGAAAGAAGGGTTCCATGCACAAGCGGAAATCGGAAAAAGTGTTCTACAAGTACAAGCGCAATGGCCGTACCCCGAATTCCGTCTAGTTCCGGAATCCGGCCACCTGACTTCAACATTGATTCATCTCGGAGATGGTCCCCAACCGCCGATCAGTCACGCAAATCGAATAAAGTTTAACATCCGACCGCTGACCCACTTTTCGGTAAATCCTCCCCACACGATTCCTAAGTAACAGAGCTCAGTAACAGAGTTTCCCCTCACAATCTCGCATGCTTCCCATTTCTGAACTAAGCTGTTTCAGAAGGCGCTATTTTTCCATGGCCTGAACCTTCTTGATTCGCATGGAATCCAATCTTTTGAGGTGAGTAACTTGGCAAACAGAACCGCAAGAGTTGTCCGCTTCCACTCGGTGGGTGGCCCGGAGGTGCTCAAAATTGGAGAGGAACCGCTACCGGAGCCGCAAAAAGGTGAGGTGCGCCTGGACGTGCAAGCCATTGGACTGAATCGCGCCGAAGTAATGTTCCGCCAGGGACGATACCTCGAAACTCCCATCTTGCCCTCGAAGCTTGGCTATGAAGCCGCCGGAGTAGTCACCGCAATCGGCCCCGAAGTTGACAAAAAGTGGCTGGGCAGAAGGGCGAGCACACTTCCTGCGTTCCTGATGACTCACTATGGCGTCTATGGTGATGTCGCTGTTGTGCCGGTGGGCGCCGTCGCCGAATATCCTGCGAGGCTAAACCCGGAGGAAGGCACCTCGATCTGGATGCAATATCTAACCGCATATGGCGCCCTGATCGCCCATGCTCAAATCAAGAAGGGCGACGTCGTCATTATTACGGCGGCGAGCAGCAGCGTAGGACTCGCAGCGATAGAAATAGTCAAGGCGGAAGGCGCCACTAGTATCGCCACCACGCGAACTTCAAAGAAGAAATCTATTTTGAAGGAATTGGGAGCAGATCACGTGATTGCGACCGAAGAAGAAGATTTTCTCACGCGCGTAAAGGAAATCACTGCTGATGAAGGGGCTGGCGTAATCTTTGACCCTGTCGCCGGAAAAGGTATCGAAGTCCTCGCTCGCGCCGCCGCGTATGGGGGGACCATTTTCGAGTACGGTGCACTTGCTCCAGAGCCGACTCCCTTTCCGCTATTCATCGCCTTGAGTAAGGGCCTTTCCATCCGTGGCTACACTCTCCGCGAAATTTTTGTCGATTCGAAACTAACAGCCAAGGCACAAAAGTACGTTTTCGATCATGTCGCTGCTGGGGATTTCAAACCGCGCATCGACCGCGTCTTTCCATTTGCGCAGATTGTCGAAGCGCATCGCTACATGGAGTCCAACCAACAAATCGGCAAAATTGTTGTGAGCGTCTAGCGGCGCAGCGATTTGGTTGTCGCAGCGTTATTTTGTGCGGTCTTCATTTCTTGATGTAGTACGTCCAACTCAGGCTGAGGTACGACCGTAACGGCACGCCTACAACACATTCGATTGGACACAGAGCTGGCTGCGTCGAAATGGTTTCGGTTGTCTGCCCGGTATATCCGCTGGCAATCAGGAAATTCGCTCCTAGCGACATGCGATTCTCGAGAAACGGGCGCAGCACTGCGCCGCGAACTTCTACCACCGGCACTCCCACAAACCCGTCGCCCAGTGGTTTCGCTTTTACGAATTCAAACTCGCCCCGCATCTGCAGGCGAAATGGCAGGCGATTTTCCGAGGCAACCGCATCCCAAATAGTCCGCGGCGCCTCTGGCACCGGTAGTCCCGTCTGCGTGTCTCGCGCGTCCGCTTGTGCGTACGAGATATAGACTGCCCCGTGTGTAAAATTCCTCTGCAAGGAAATCGCTATCACGCGGTTGACGGATGGCCCGGTATCTTCCTGCAAGCCCGTATCCGGATCTATCTTGGCCAACTCCTGAGAGTTCGAGGTCCGTCTAAGCGTAAAGTTGATCTGCGTTTCCTTCACCACTTGGGAGAACCGCAGTTGATACGCCTTCGATGGGGCCAGGAGCGCGGGCCGACCGGTTCCATTTCCAATGCGTGGATCCTCGGTATGAAATGCCTCTCCATAGCTGAACGCCACGGTCGGCAAGTAGGAGCGATCCCCGGGAAGAATCGTTAGCGTTGCCTTAGGTAGACTCAGCGAAGCCAGCCGGTTGAACGAATTCCGCGAATTCAGCACATCCTGATTGTTCATCCACACTTCTTCCTGCCGCATTCCCACGTCGTAGTGAAGGTATTTACTCGCGGTTCCATCCAGCGAAATAAATGGTTCGACAAAGGAAATCGTCAGGTTGTTGCTGCTGACTGGCGCAAAATTCCCGTTATTGTCTAAGCGATCCAAATCCAGATTGCGGGGCGCGTCTCGCCGTAGATCGACTCCTGCCAGCAACGATATCCATGGCCGCACGCTTTGTATGTAAGTAGCTTCTCCACCGAATACGTTGCGCGACTCACTCTGCTGAATCAATCCATCACCAAAATTTGATCGGAGTTGCAAAGCATAGTTCCTAAAGAAGCCCGAGAACGATACTTGCCTTTGCTCGCTCAGCCTCCAGTTGTCCGTCACCATAACCAAAACATTATGCGTGGTGTCCGACTGACGATTGTCAATCGTGTCTTCTGGCACCGCCAGGTGAACTGGAATGAGACCTGGAACATACGAGAAGCCATAGTAGCCAATCCCAAATAGCGTTAACTGGTGATTGCCCAAACTGAATTCCCGCGCACCGTTCAGCTTGTATTGTTTCCGGTGCTCCAGGCGCTCCAGGAATCCATTGCCATACGAAAATTCTCCGGCGATCCATGCATTCGTTTCCGGTTCCCTCGGGCTCCATCCAGCCATCAGATCGATATCGCGATAATCTCCTGTCAGCTGCACAAAATCAGTCACCCGCAGTCGCGGCACATAGCTGGCAGCCAAATCGACGGAATGATTCCCCTCACGCACATTGAAAGCCCCCCCATCCACCGTTACGCCTTCGATCCCTGGAGCGATCAAGACATTCGGATCGGAATACCCGTTGCCGTGTGCATTCGCGGGCAGATTGTTTGGAAACAAAAAGTTTCCGATTTGAAAGAATTGCGCAATGGGCTCGCCGTGATCTCCCGCCACGCCGGGCGCAAAATATTGCGGTGCCTTAATTCCACCCGACGCCGTTTCAATCGGCAGACCTGGAATTGAGACCGGCGCACCTGGTCGCCCCGGATTCGCGTCGAGCACCTGGTCGTGAATCACTACCATCTGCGAGGGGTCTGGCGTTAATGATGACGGCGCGGACGCCACCACCGTAATCGCCTGCAGCACGGAAGCCATTTGCTTGAATCGCAGGTCAATTTCTTTCTGCTGCGCGGTCGCCAGAGAAATTTCAACGATTACCGGAACGAACGTTTCCGACTCCGCGGTTAATTTGTATTGACCCGCACCGACACCTTCCAGCCTGAAATTTCCTTCTGCATCGCAGTTGGCCTCGCGAACTAAACTACCTGCCGCGTTCGTGAGCCTCACCTGCGCTCCTGCAACAGGTGCCCCTTGGGGGTCAAAAATCTTCCCGGAAATTGTGCCGGTGCCCTCCGCCGCAAATGTTGGGAATAAAGCGAAAAACAGGAACAGAATCGCTCCAGCCGCCGCCCGACACCTCGAAAGTTTCAAATTCAGTAGATATGAAATGGATATTCTCTCAGACCAGTCGCGACAATCGCCAACATTAGGCTGTCCCTGATGTGAGCGGCGACACCGCGCCTTCTATTGTCACTGATAAAGCTCTTCCCACCCCCGAGGCTGAGTTAGAAGCGTAGGCGAATAAAATGCGAATGTGATAGCATACCTCCCCATGGCACGACGCCCCGCTCATCTTCCCTGCGATTCCATGTCCAAAGCCGAAATGGACGAACTGCAGCGCAGCCTATCCTTGCTGAGTCCCGACATCGTCAAAGGCCGATACAAGGCAGTGCTGGATCGCTGCCGCTTTCTGGAGTTGGCGACACCGCGCATGATGCAGGAACTGGTCACGCTGTGGAGAGTTCTGTGGTACTGGCGAAAGTAAGAACTGTGCCTGGGTCAGGCCAACTAGGCACTGCGAACCGCGAAGGGCGACTGGCTCAGCGATTTCTTTTGCTCTGGCTCTCGGCAACGCGCGCTTTGACCAATTTCTGGATAAGGGCAATTGGAATTGGCTTGTCTAACGGAAACTGGATGGTTCCCTTAGACGTCTTGAAGGGCTTAAGTTCATTCTTGTGTGCCTCGATAATGGAAGCCGTGGGAAACAGGCTGCAATGCTTGGTGAAGCCGGCGAACCATACCAGCACTTTCTTGTGCCTGAAGGCAGGAATGCTATAGCTGATCACTTCGGTGGCTTCCGGTGGCACGGCTTTGCGAATCGCAGCGTGCATCTGGTGAAGGGCGCTTCGCGCCGGAAGCGGCGCGCTGGCAAGGTATTCGTCCACGTTCTTAGGAACGACCTTACGTTTTGTCTTAGGCCTGCGATTGATAGATTTCCCTTTGTGCACCCGGAAATGCTACAAGAATTCTCTGCCGCAAGTCACCCAAGAAAATCACATAATCAGAATCACAGCCCTCTGCGGCCAGGCGGCGCGTTGCGGATTAAGCGGACTTTGACGGGCCGGTCTGCGAGGAGAAAATCTGAGTTAGATTGGTGACGCGCAGAAGGTCCAATACGCGAGGAGTCATGTTGACGAACTCCAGGATGCAATAGCCTTGGTGGAGAGCAGAAGCCTTGAGGCTCACCAACGTGCCAAGGCCCGAGCTGTCCATATACTCCAAATCCGTAAGGTCAACCACGATGCGCCCTCCAAGAGAGATAAGTGGCTTGATTTGCTCTCTCATCTCGCCCGCCGTATCGGTGATGAGCTTTCCGTGGCATTTGATGGTAGTTACTCGATTTGTGCTTTCATCCGAGGACTTCTCAACCGAAAAACGCAAAGCAGGATTTGGTACCATGACGATGGTCTCCCTTGGGCCCGATAGGCGGCGAATACTATCACGCCGCTCACAATCCCATATTGTTAAATTCCCGTTACTGATCGGAATTGAGCCAGGTACGGATGTTCGAGTTCTTCATAAGGTGGCGGGCAGGAAAGCCTAGAAGTTAGAAACTATTCCTCGCTAGGCACGTATTTAATGACAAGAGCCTTCACGCAGGATCGGCTTGGATCGTCGATTAGACCTTGGTGCCTTTCATGGATTTAACGACCGCACGCCCCAAAATCCCGGTGCTGACCAGTTTGCGGTTTTTCGCTGCGCTACACGTAGTGCTGTTTCATTTTCAGGCCACGAAAATCGCCTTCCTGACCGGACCCATGAGTGCCATTGCCGGTATTGGCTACACCGGAGTAAGTCTGTTCTTCGTACTCTCGGGCTTCATTCTCGTCTACACCTACGCCGGCAGAGACACCAGTCCGAGGCAGTTCTACCGCGCACGATTCGCGCGCGTCTATCCTGCTTATGCCTTTTCCTTGCTGTTAACCCTGCCTTTCTTCTATTTGGGCATGTATGTCTTCAAGGTGCCCTTTTTAGTATGGGCCGCTGCTCACCCCTTGCTTGGTTCTACCTTGGTGATTTTGCTGCTCCAGGCGTGGGTGCCCATGGCTGCACTCACTTGGAATGCCGTGGCTTGGAGCCTTTCCGTCGAATCGTTTTTCTACGCCGTGTTTCCGTTCTTGTTGCCGAAGTTCGAGAAGCGCAATAACTCGCAACTCTTAACCTTGCTCATCGTTTTCTGGCTCGTCGGCCTGTCGATTTCCCTGGCCTACGTAATTTTGAATCCCGATCATCTCTCAATCATGAATTCCGATGTGCTGAATGCCACCTGGATGAATGTGGTCAAATTCAATCCGCTCGCGCGCATCCCGGAATTTCTGATCGGCATGACTTGCGGAATGCTGTTTCTGAAAAATCCCGCCAAGAAGGCACTCGCCACACCCGTCGTGCTTGCGGGACTGATCGCTTTGGGCGTGGTCATCTATTACTCGCCCTCAATTCCCTACCCCATCCTGCATACCGGGTTGCTGGGGATTTTCTTCGCCATGGTGATTTACGGATTGGCCCTTCAGCCCCGCTGGTCCGCGGTCCTCGATAACAAAGTTCTTGTGCTCTTCGGGGACGCCAGCTATAGCCTGTACCTTTTGCACCAGGTTGTAATTCCAATGTTTTTCTTTCGCGAAGGTGGGCGCATCGCTCATCCCACGCCGCCATGGATCTTATTATCGACTAGTGTTGCTCTTGGAATCTCGGTTCTCGTGTATCGATTCATCGAGCAGCCGCTCCGCCGCAAACTGAATCCCCGCCGCGCGAAATCCAACACACCGGTGGCAGAACAACCGGTCTTGGCATAACCGTCGAAAGTAGCAGGCTCAGCCTCGCTAAGCCGGGCCCTGCTAGCTAATCAAAACACGGGAATTGAGAGAGAAAAGTGCGTGCGATAAATTCCCTCTTGACATATTCCCATATGGGTATGTATTCTCATCCAATGCCGCGTGCCTCTACTACCTCCGACGTCTTCAACGCCATTGCAGAATCACGACGCCGCGACATCCTGAATTTTTTGGCCCTTCAGGAGCGCTCTGTTGGCGAGATCGTCGCCAGCTTGCAACTCGAGCAGCCTTCCGTTTCCAAGCATTTGCGGGTGCTGCGCGATGTAGGGGCGGTGCAAACGCGAAGGGAGGGACGGCAAATGTTGTATCGCGTAAATGCCGAAGCGATTCGGCCACTACACGAGTGGACCAGCACCTTTGAACGGTTCTGGAAGCACCAATTACACCGAGTCAAGGAACGGGCCGAGGAAAAGAGCGCAGCCGCCGTGAAAGATGAACCGAAATAAGGCGAGCCGAAAAGCTTTCGCGCGCGTCTTTCACGAGAGCGGAACTCAACACGAAACAGTTTTGTAAAGAATGTTAGGAAAAAATCTTCGGTCAAAAAGGAGAAGAGATGAGTTCAACCGCACCCAAGCTGTACAGCACCATTGAAGATCTCACACTGAGCATCACACAGGAAATTCACGTAAAGGCTCCCTTGGAAATAACCTTCGCAGCGTTGCTGGAGCAGATCGGTCCCTATAACGAAACGCCGGAGGGAAAGCCGATGCCAATGGTTTTGGAGGCATGGCCTGGCGGCCGGTGGTTTCGCGACTTGGAGAACAACAACGGACACTTCTGGGGAAATGTGCAGGCGATTAAACGGCCCACATTACTCGAAATCAGCGGACCGCTATTCATGTCCTATCCAGCGATGTCGAATGTGCAATACCGGCTGAGCGTGGAGGATGGTGGAACGCTAATTAATTTTCATCACACGGCGCTAGGACTAATTATCGACGACCACCGCAAAGGAGTCGTCACAGGTTGGTCCCACATCATCGAGAGCGTACGTAAACGCGCAGAATCGAAGCGTGCCCATTAAGCACGGATACAGCAGGAGGAGTTTATGTGTCCCGTATGTATCGCGAGTGGTGCCTTGATGGTGGGAGGAGTAGTGTCCAGCGGCGGGCTTACGGCGCTCGCCGCGAAGTTGGTACACGCAAGAACTAAACCCAAAAACACAGGCAGTGCAAAACAAAAAACAAAGGAGAAGTAACATGGCTACACCCGCGACGAAGGTGGAAGGATCGAAAGTTGTTTCCCATACCGAATGGCTTGCGGCGCGCAAGAAATTTTTGGCCAAGGAGAAAGAATTAACTCGGCTGCGCGACGACATCAGCAAACAGCGGCGCGAACTACCTTGGGAAAAAGTGGACAAGGACTATGTGTTCGACGGCCCGAACGGGAAAGAGCGACTGGCTGATTTGTTCGGCGGAAAAAGCCAGTTGATTGTGTACCACTTCATGTTAGGACCGGAGTGGGCGGAAGGGTGCCCGAGTTGTTCGATGCTCGCGGATCATTTCGACGGGAGCGTACCCCACTTGAATGAGCGCGACGTCGCGTTCCTGGCCATTTCGCGTGCACCGCTGGCACAAATTGATGCGTTCAAAAAACGGATGGGCTGGCAATTCAAATGGGTCTCGTCGAATGGCAACGATTTTAATCGAGACTACCACGTATCATTCACGAAAGATGAAATGGCCAAGGGCCCCGTGGAATACAACTACACGAGCCAGCCATTCCCGAGTGAGGAAGCGCCCGGCGCAAGCGTGTTCTGCAAGGATGAAGCCGGCAACGTTTATCACACTTATTCAACCTACGGTCGCGGCCTGGATGGGATGCTCAATGTCTACAACTGGCTGGATGTAGCCCCCAAGGGCCGCGACGAAGGTGGATTGTCCTTCCCCATGGCATGGGTGAAACACCACGACAAATATAACGCGAGTGCAGCGAAGAAAGACCCTTCGTGCTGCGAGCACCATTCGTAATTGAGAATCGATTCAAATCGGGTCCGGCGGCTGTCCAGGTCGAATTTGCAGGCTTGCTGAACGCAACTGTTCAGTGAGGTCACTGGGCAGCCGCAGCCAAATTTTGAGGAGGATTTATGAGCAGAGCTCTTGAACCCATGATGAAAGAGTTGGAGCGGGAGAGCGCCACCACGCGGCGAGTACTTGAACGCATCCCGGAAAACAAACTGGCGTGGAAGCCACATGCAAAATCGATGTCGCTCGGACAGCTTGCTTTGCATATCGCGGCAGTTCCCGGAGCGATTGCGAATCTGGCAAAAAACGATGTGTTCGACGTGTCGCAAGCCAATTTCAATCAACCCGCAGCAACAAACAAAGCCGAAATTTTTACCGCCTTCGATTCCAGCGTAAAAAACGCGGTGGACTACTTGGCAGGAGTGACCGAATCGTCTGCCTCCGGAAACTGGTGTGCAAAATTCAAGGAAAAAGAATTATTCACCGTGACCCGCGCGGAGTTACTGCGGTCGATCATGCTGAATCACTGGTATCACCATCGCGGACAGCTGTCGGTGTACTTGCGGATGCTCGATGTGGACGTACCCTCAATCTATGGCCCGAGCGCAGACGAAAATCCATTTATGTAAGTGCGTGTCACTGTGGTGAGCGGCGAGTCGCAGGCTTGCAGAAAGGGGGGCGCTACCGCACCCCCGTAGAGTCAATGTCGTCAACGCCAATAACGACGACTACGGCTAGAGCTTCTGGAAGAAATGGGCTACTTTCTTGCCGCCTTCTTCGGTGTAATACACGGTGACCTGGCCGGTTTTTGCGGTGCCCTTGCCAAGATCCTTCGCGGCGGTAGCGGTATCGTGGCCCGCAACCGTAAATACGTTTTCGGTTCCATCAGCTGTTTTTACGGTGACGGTCTTGCCATCTTCTCCGACCTTTGTCACCGTGCCTTCAACCGATTTCACCCCGTCTTTGCCGAGCTTATCGACTTCAGTGGCGGTCTTCTCGGAGCCCTTCTCCGTGTAATGAACGGCGACCTCCGAACCTTCCTTCAGGCCGTGAAACGTATCCTTGGCTCCAGCTTCCGTGCCATGTACGACCGTCTTGTCAACGAAGTGTACGGTGTGTTCGGTGCCATCTTTAGTTTTTACAACAATGGTCTTGGTTGCCGCGTCGGCCTTAGTGATCACCCCGTGAACAGCGGTGGCCACATCGTCAGCAGCGCGTGCGAAGACCACAATAAATGTGGCGCTCACTAGCAGAGTAAACAGCAACTTAGCGAAGCGATTCATCTGGGACATCCTCCAAGCATGGGATTGAGAATTGAATCAGCCCACTGGGAGGGTATCGCAACAGCAGCGTGAGTGAAATGGAAAAACAAGAAGGGGAGCAAGTGGCCGGTTCGTTGACCCTGGAGTAAGGGTCACTTATAATTTGTTATTGCGCTGATTGTAGCGTAGGCCAAAGTGGTCCGCAGCGGACGTCCTGAATATTCCGCAGACAGAGCGGCGAACGGTAGAAAATCCGCTTGAGCGTGTGCTCCCGCAGGAAATCTATAGCGATTCACATTGCTGCCTTGCGAAAGACGCAGATTTAAGGGGCATGGGGCATCACCAGCAAATCGTTGTAACGCCATCTAGGAAACGAGATTCGGAGTAAGGGAGAACAGAAATGACGGAAGCAACTTGCCGGCGTGAGTTAGATCTAGAGATACCGGCGGAAGACATAACCAAAGAAACCGAAAAAGTGGCTAAAGAGTTTGCCAAGATGGCGCGTGTGCCGGGTTTTCGTCCCGGGAAAGCACCTATCGCGTTGATCAAGAGAAAATTTGCAGAAGACATCAAGGGCGAAGTGCTGCAGACGCTGGTGCCTGGCCGTGTGGAGAAGGCGGTCACCGAGGCTAAGTTGACGCCGGTGTCGCAACCGCAGGTCGACAAACTAGAGTTCAATGAAGGGCAACCGCTGAAGTTTCGGGCATCGTTTGAGGTGCTGCCAGAATTTGAACTGGGAAACTACAAGAGTCTCGAAATCGAGATGCCGGAAATGAATTTGACCGATGACGATGTTGTCAAGACCCTCACGGAGATGCAGCAGCGCGCGGCAAACTTCACCCCGGTCGAAGGGCGCGCGGTCGAGAACGACGACTTTGTCCAGGTAAAACTGCTGGGCACGCCGGAAGGCGGGGGCGAGCCACTACAAGCAGAGAGCGTCCTGTGTCATGTCGGCGCCGAAGAGACCATGGCGCCCTTTAACGAGAATTTGCTCGGCGCAAATGTCGGCGACCACAAGGATTTCGATGTCGTCTATCCTGCGGATTATCCCGACGCCAAACTGGCCGGCAAAACATTTCACTACGCCGTAGACGTGCTCGGAATCAAGACCAAGAAATTGCCGGAGCTGAACGACGAATTTGCCAAAGACGTAAGCGACGCCACGTCGCTGGATGAGCTAAAGAAAAAGATTCGAGAAAGCCTGGAACACGAACGCGATCACCGGCAAAAGGATTTGCAGCGCGAGAAGGTCATCGGCGAGTTGGTGAAACTGCACGACTTCCCTGTACCGGAATCCCTGGTCGAGCATCAAATGGACGTACGGCTCGAGCGGGTGGTGAGGTCGCTGGCCCAGCAGGGTGTGGATCCGCGAGCGGTCAATGTCGACTGGGTAACCCTGCGTAAGAGGCAGGAAGACCGCGCCAAGGATGATGTCAAAGCAGAATTAGTCATCGATCGCATCGCCACCGAAGAAAAGATTGACGCCACTGACGAAGAATTGCAGCACGAACTGGAGCACATGGGTACGCATAGTGGCGAATCAGCGGAAGCAATTCGAGCTCGTTTGACAAAGCAAGGTACGCTCGATAGGATGAAAGCGAAGCTGCGAAGTGACAAAACTGTAGATTGGCTGGCACAAAATGCCAAAGTCAAGACAGTTGCCGCCGCTGCAGCAAGCACCGAAGCGAAGTGAACCCCGCTCCTGCGAGCCAATTTCTCTCATGAAAAACTACGACGAACCGTCTTATCGCGCGACCACTCTAGTTCCGATGGTAGTGGAACAAACCAGCCGCGGCGAACGCGCTTACGATATCTATTCACGGCTGCTTAAAGAGCACATCATCTTCATCGGCACCCCCATTGATGACCATGTTGCGAATCTGGCGACCGCTCAAATGCTCTTTCTGCAAGCCGAAGACCCCGAGAAAGACATTCAGCTGTACATCAACTCGCCAGGCGGCTCGATTACCGCTGGCTTTGCCATCTACGACACCATGCAATTCGTGAAGCCAGACGTGGTAACCACCTGCGTCGGCCAAGCCGCTTCGATTGCCGCCGTGTTGTTGGCTGGCGGTTCTCCAAAAAAACGCTTTGCCTTGCCGAACGCGCGGATTCTGATCCACCAGCCTTGGATGAGCGGGTTGGGCGGCCAAGCGACTGACATTGATCTGCACGCTAAAGAGATCTTGCGGATGCGGACGACCATCAACGCAATTCTGTCCAAGCATTCCGGACAGACCGTCGAGAAAATTGAGAAAGACGTCGAGCGCGACTACATCATGAATCCTGAGCAAGCCAAGGAATATGGGATGATTGATGAAATTATTTACAAGCACCGCTAGGTAAAATGGTATTGCAGTCCGAGTTTTAGGATCGAGATTTAGAATTCCACAGGTGAGTTTCTGATTGACAGCACGGCTACGAGATTCTCTTTCGCCCGGAGGAAGAATCGGCCTAGAATGGGAAGTAATGACCTCGGAGAGTAAGCTGGGGGAGAGGCCTGCCACCACGTGAAAAAATATAGTCCAGACGAACCGCTGCGCTGCTCCTTCTGCCATAAAACGCAGGAGCAGGTGGAGAAGCTGATCAGCTCGCCTTCTGACTACCCGCGGGCCTACATCTGCAACGAGTGCGTCGGCGTATGCCAGACCATATTGGAAGACGAAAAGCGGGAACAGGCTACCGCACCAGCACGGAGATTGCCGCGCCCGCCGGAGATCAAGCAGTTCCTTGACGGCTACGTCATTGGGCAGGACCGTACCAAGAAGAAATTGGCGGTCGCGGTCTATAACCACTACAAGCGAATTTTCCTGAACAAGCAGCCCGGCGAAGTGGAACTCAGTAAGTCCAATATTCTGCTGATCGGACCCACCGGAACCGGTAAAACGCTGCTGGCCCAGACTCTATCCCGCATGCTCGATGTGCCGTTTGCCATTGTGGATGCAACTACGCTGACCGAAGCGGGTTACGTAGGTGAGGACGTCGAAAACATCATCCTGAAACTGCTGCAGGCGGCGGATGGCGATGTTCAGAAAGCGCAGCAAGGCATCATTTATATCGACGAAATCGACAAGATTGCCAAGAAGGACGAGAACCCGTCGATCACCCGCGATGTAAGCGGCGAAGGCGTCCAGCAAGCCCTGCTGAAGATTCTGGAAGGTACCGTGGCGAATGTGCCTCCACAGGGTGGCCGCAAGCACCCGCACCAGGAATTTACCCCGGTCGATACCACGAACATCCTGTTTATCTGTGGTGGGGCGTTTGTTGGCCTGGAAAAGATTATCGAGAAGCGTGCAGGTCGGCGTTCCCTGGGCTTTCATACCGATGGAGCGGCGGCCACGACCGCACAGCGCCGCAACACGGAATTGCTGGAACAGGTGCAGCCGGGCGATTTGATTCGTTACGGTCTGATCCCTGAATTTGTCGGCCGGTTACCGGTTGCCGGCGTAATGAGTGATTTGGATAAGGCTGCGTTGATGAAGATTTTGACCGAGCCGAAGAACGCACTGCTGAAACAGTACCAGCGGCTATTTGAGTTTGAGAATGTGCGGCTACGGTTTACGGACGATGCACTGGACACCGTGGCGGAGTTGGCACTTCAGCGCAAAGTTGGCGCGCGCGGCTTGCGAATGATCCTCGAAGACCTCATGCTGGAGTTGATGTACCACCTGCCGATGCAGCGTAAAGTTCGCGACTTCGTCGTTACCGGGGATATGGTGCGCGGTCGCGAGATTAATTGGAGCTTGCTGGAAAAGGCTGGATAAGGCAACTCGCGTTGCGGCGAGTCGATAAAGATATCCGGTTTGTTGCTTGCGTTGGGGAGAGCCTCACTCTTGAAGGAGTGAGCTACAGTTCACGACAAAGGTCTTAGGCGAAGCTAGTTGGTGCTGCCGAAGGTTTAGGAAGTTCAGGGGCCTGCATGTTCAATCGAGAAAAACAAGAAATGAAGCGCGTACCGATGATGCCTGTGCGGGATATGGTTATTTTCCCGCAGCAGATGACTCCGTTCATCGTGGGACGAGAAGCGAGCGTGCGCGCACTCGAAGAGGCGCTGACGGGCGACAAAAAGATTTTTCTGTCGACCCAGCACGATGCCTCGATCGATGACCCCAAACCCGAAGAAATCTATGCCGTCGGGACCCTGGCAAATATCGTCCAGAGCGTGAAGCTTCCTGACGGAAACATCAAGGTCCTGGTCGAAGGCGTCGAGCGTGCGCGATCGATTTCGATTGCCACCGATGAGGGATTTTTCCGCGCGACGATCCGTCTGCTGGCCGGCAAGATTGAAAGCACGCCGCAAGTACAAACGCTGGTCGAGAAGGTTACCGGGCTGTACGAGCAATTCATCAAGCTTTCGCAGAGCCTGAACTACGACACCATGATCGCAGCGGCACGCGTCGACGACCCTTCGCGGCTTTCCGACACCATTGCTGCCAACCTGCAATTGCCCGTCGACGAGAAGCAGGACTTACTCGAAACCGCCGACCCGCTGGAACGCCTGAACCGCGTTGCGGACATACTCGAAATCGAATTGGAAAAGCTGAATGTGGACCGCAACATCAATACCCGCGTGAAGCGGCAGATGGAGCGGGCACAAAAAGAGTATTACCTGAACGAGAAATTGAAGGCCATCCAGAAGGAATTGGGCCGTGGCGAAAAGAACGAAGCGGAAGATCTGAAAAAGAAGATCGACGCTGCGGGCATGCCCAAGGAAGTCCACGACAAGGCCACCACGGAATTGAAGCGCTTGGAACTAATGCCGCCGATGTCCGCGGAATCCACCGTGAGCCGCAATTATATTGACTGGCTGTTGGCGGTGCCCTGGAAGAAGCGCTCTAAGGAAATCCGCGATATTAAGGCCGCGGAAGAGATTCTGAACACCGAGCACTATGGCTTGGAAAAGGTCAAGGAACGCATCCTGGAATTTCTGGCCGTCCGCCAACTTGTGAAGAATCCCAAAGGATCGATTTTGTGCTTTGTCGGGCCTCCAGGCGTCGGCAAGACTTCTCTTGCTATGTCGATTGGACATGCCACGGGTCGTAAATTTGTGCGCGTATCGCTGGGCGGCGTGCGCGACGAGGCGGAGATTCGCGGACATCGCCGTACCTACATCGGTGCCCTTCCTGGCCAGATTATTCAGATGATGAAGAAGGCGGGAACCACCAACCCGATCTTTGTGCTGGATGAAGTCGATAAGATGTCCACCGACTTTCGTGGCGACCCGTCGGCAGCATTAATGGAAGTGTTGGATCCGGAACTGAATCACGCCTTCACGGACCACTATCTGGACGTGGAATACGATTTGTCCAAGGTGATGTTCGTCTGCACGGCAAACGTTCTACACACCATTCCTCAGCCTTTGCAAGACCGCATGGAAGTTCTGCGGCTGCCTGGCTACACCGAACAGGAAAAACTGGAAATTGCCAAGCGTTTTCTGGTGAAGCGCGCACGCGAAGCCACCGGACTGACAGAAAAGAATCTGACACTGACCGATGAGGCGCTGCTTCATTTGATCCGGCACTACACGCACGAAGCCGGTGTGCGCAACCTGGAACGCGAAATCCAGAACATCGCGCGTAAGATGGCACGCCGCGTCGTGACGGATGGCGCAGATTCCACCGTGGAAATCACGCCGGAAAACGTCAACGAATTCCTGGGCGTTCTGAAGTACCGCGAATTCTGGCTCGAAAAGCAAAACGAAGTTGGCCTGACCACCGGTTTAGCTTGGACTGAAGTAGGCGGCTCGGTTCTAGTGACCGAAGCAGCCATCATGGAAGGCAAAGGCCGCCTAACGCCAACCGGCAAACTCGGCGAAGTCATGCAGGAATCGGCGCAAGCCGCAATGAGCTATGTGCGCTCGCGCACCGCGCTATTCGGCCTCCAAAAAGACTTCTACCGCACAGTCGACATTCACGTACACGTGCCCGAGGGCGCCATTCCCAAGGACGGGCCTTCAGCAGGCATCACGATTTGCACTTCGATTGTGAGCGCGCTTACCAGAATTCCGGTGCGTTGCGATGTGGCCATGACCGGCGAAATCACCCTACGCGGCAAGGTGTTGCCGATCGGCGGCGTGAAAGAAAAGCTGCTGGCCGCCCACCGAATGGGCTTGCGTACCATCATACTTCCGAAGGATAATGAGAAAGACCTTGCAGAAATCCCCCAGGAGATAGCCTCCAGTCTGAAGCTACACTTCGTAGAAACCATGGATGAAGTGCTACAGGTAGCGCTGGAACGGCCGATTGTGCCTCTTGACCATAGTGGGGTTGCGCCTGTCGCGGAGACATTTACCACCGGCGCAGATAAAGACACGGGTTTGACCAACTAAGCAGCAGAATTCAGGCACGGCTCGCCCCTGCGGGCTGAACGTGTAGCAGGCCTGGAACTGCTTCCGGTTGCAGACAGTTTGGTTTGCCCACCCTGGCGGGAAATCCTTTCCGCCGGAAGGTACACCACCACGCAGTCCATCCCGGGAAGATAGGGTCAATTATCCCAATCAAGGACAAATTCATAAAGTCAGGACATATGGCAAAAGAAACGAGTACAGAAGGAAATAATCAGATCAGCATCAGCCTCGCTGAGCTGAAAGAGAAAAATATTACCGATCTCGCCAAGATCGCCAAGGAATTGAATATTCCAGGCGCCAGCGGGATGCGGAAACAGGAGCTGATTTTTCAGATCCTGCGAGCGCAGACGGAGAAAAGCGGCCTGATCTTTTCGGAGGGCGTGCTGGAATGCTTGCCCGACGGCTTCGGCTTTCTTCGCGCCCCGGAATACAACTATCTGCCGGGACCAGACGACATTTACGTGTCGCCATCGCAAATCCGGAAGTTCGATTTGCGCACCGGCGACACCGTCAGCGGCCAAGTTCGGCCACCGAAAGACGGCGAACGCTATTTCGCGTTAATTAAGGTGGAGGCGGTCAATTTTGAAGATCCAGAAGTTGCGCGCAACAAGATTTTCTTCGACAACCTGACCCCGCTGTATCCGCAGGGCCGTTTGAAGATGGAAACGTCCAAGGACAACTTGACCGGACGCGTGCTGGACCTGCTCTGCCCCGTCGGCAAAGGGCAACGCGGCCTGATCGTCGCTCCGCCCCGCACCGGTAAGACCATGATGCTGCAGTCCATCGCGAATTCCATCACCACCAATCATCCCGAAGTAGCGTTGATCGTCTTGCTGATTGACGAGCGGCCGGAAGAAGTTACCGACATGCAGCGCACCGTCAAGGGCGAAGTCATCAGCTCCACGTTCGACGAGCCTCCCCAGCGGCACATTCAAGTGGCGGAAATGGTGTTGGAAAAAGCCAAACGCCTGGTGGAACACAAACGCGACGTCGTGATTCTGCTGGACTCGGTGACGCGTC
>DASXBH010000002.1:0-4503 GCA_036491775.1 Candidatus Acidiferrum sp. | reverse complement strand
GAATGGGTGTGCGCTATTCGCCGCGAAAAATCCTCCCCCATTCGTTCCAAACATCTTGATCGCTTCCTGTGACGCCGCCGGACCCTGCGCGATCGTTTGCGTCGTCACCGTTTCGCGCTTCACCGTTCCATCGGCGTTCTTCGTTTCCACCGTCAGCGGTTCCACCAGCTTTGCCGTCGTGTATGGCTTCAGGTTCTGCACCATTCCCTGCGACACGAAAAACAGCGCCGCCACCAGGCTCACCGGCAGCAGCACCCACAAAAATGCCCGCGTCGTATCCACCCAGAAATTTCCGATCGTCTTTGATTCGCGTCGCGACACGCCGCGCACCAGCGCAATCGCCAGCGCAATCCCCACCGCCGCCGACGCAAAGTTGTGATACGCCAGCCCAGCCATCTGCGTCAGGTAACTCATCGTCGTTTCCGGCGTGTACGATTGCCAGTTCGTATTCGTCGTGAACGATACCGCTGTATTCCACGCCAGATCCGGCGCTACATTCGCAATTTTCTGCGGATTCCACGGCAGCCACTGCTGCACCCGCTCCATCACGTACAGCACCAGCAGCGACACTCCGCTGAACAGCAGCATCGCCGCGCCATATCCCGTCCAGCGCATCTCTTTTGTTTCGTCGATCCCGCAGGCCCAATAAATCAGCCGTTCCATCGGTCGAGACACGAAATCCAGCGGCGTCTTTTTGCGTTCGAACACCCGGTGCAGATAAATTCCCACCGGCTTCGTGATCAGTAGCACCACGCCAAAAAACAATAAAATCTGCAACCACCCGTTTCCCGTCATGATTAAAAATTCTCCGGCTTCAACAGCGCGTACAGCAGATACCCGCACAGCAGAATCGCGATCCCGATCAGCAATATGTTTCCCAGCATGCTCCGCCCCTACTTCAACCGCTCGCAGCCCTTCAAATACAAAATTCCGAGGGCAAAAAATACGAACGTACCCACCACAAACGCCACATCGCTCATGAAATGCTCCCTGTCCTGCTAAAGAATAAATGACCCGCCATTAAGGAATCGTAAGTACCCAAACCCGCGCACGGGCCCACTGTGTCATCCCGAGCGAAGTCCGGCCGCCTTGCGAGCCGCAGCGGAGGAATCGCGGGCCACCACTCACCAACCACAAGAATCGACCTTACTAACCGTTGCCTCCATCCTTGTCCCCTCCATCGACTTATGCCAAACTCCAAAAACCGCTCATGCCGACCCGGTCCTCCTTCGTAACCTCTTCCACGTCATCCACCCCTCGCGCCGCGCCACAAACCGAATCAGCCCATTTCCTTCCCGGCGACGCCCGCTCCGAGTGGATTCTCCTCCACATTGGCTTCATCGCCGTCGGTATCATCACCACTCTCATTGGAAATGTTCTCCCATCCTTCATCCGCCACTGGTCGCTCACCGATGCCCAGGCCGGCTTCCTGATCGCCGCGCAGTTCACTGGCAGCTCCATCGGCACCGCGCTCACCAGCGTGCTGCTCCCGCGTTACGGTTTTTCCCGTGTACTCTGCGCCGGCTTCTTCGCCTTCGCCCTCGGTTTCGCTTTCCTGGGACTCGGCCCATGGCTGCTCACCGCACTCGCGGTTTTCGTTTACGGATTCGGCTACGGCCTGGTCAATCCCGCCACCAATCTCCGCGGCACCCAGCTGCCTTCACGCAATATGGCTTCCGCCGTCAGCTTCCTCAATTTTTCTTGGACCGTCGGCGCCGTATCGTGCCCCTTCGTCGTCGGCCAGCTTCTCCCGCGCATCGGCATTCGCGGAATCGCCATCTCGCTCACCATCACCTCGCTCATCATCGCTGCTTTCCATTTCTTCCGCCACAATGCCTCGCCCGAACCTGCCGCGGCCCGTTCCACTCGCCCCTACAAGGAATGGATGCTCGCTCTCTCGCAAGCGCCCTCTATCGCCCTGTTTTTGTTTTTCTTTCTCTACGTCGGCACCGAAGTAGGCATCGGCAATTGGGTCGCCACCCAGGAAAAACGTATGCCCGGCATGGCTTCCACCGTGCTCTTTCTCGCTCCTTCTTTTTTCTACGGCTTCCTCTTGCTTGGCCGCGGCTTTTCCCCGCTTCTTCTGCGGATTTTCTCCACTAGGGTAATGGCTGTCTCCGGTGTAATCAGTGCCGCTTTCGGCGCCGCTCTCGTCATCTTCGCTCATCAGCCCACCATGCTTTATGCCGGTGCCGCCTTCGCCGGCATTGGTTGTGCTCCCATCTACCCGATACTTGTCACCTGGCTCGCCCAAATCTTCAGCAAAAACGCCACTTGGCTCAGCGCCCTTTTCTTCGGCGGTTCCGGTGTTGGCGGTGCGGCGCTTCCTTGGCTCATGGGCATCGTCGCCTCGCAAGCACATTCCTTGCGTCTTGGATTCTTCTTGCCCTTCCTCGCCTGCGTCACCATGGCGTTTCTGGCCTTCCGTGTCAGTCCCAAATCCTCGAGTGCTTCAACGCCGCTCGCCGCCTGAACGTCAGCCGCCGCCCCGGAAATCACCCGCATCAAAATAATTCACGCCCGCAAAAAAAAAGGACTCGCACCTTTCAGTGCGAGTCCCACCAACCAATCTTCTCGATTGTGATTTGCGCCTATTGTCGTTCTGTCGCCTTGCGCTCGATTTCAATCGGTGCCTTCAACGCAAAATCAATTCGCGTCTCCGATGGCAGATTCACATTTTTGCCACCTGTTGCGCCCGAAGCTGCCAAGCCGCCACCGCCTCCTACGCCCGCGCCGATCGCTGCTCCTTTGCCGCCGCCCGCCAACCCGCCAATCAGCGCTCCCAGCGCCGCGCCTCCGCCGGTCACCACCGCGGTCCGTTTGCCTTTTCCTTTTTCCGTCGCCACGTACGGCGTTGTCGACACGTCGTACGGTGTTCCTCTCACTGTGATTCGCGTCAACTGAATTCCCAGCGTCGCTTCGCCTTTAAATTTCCCTTGTTTCTTCGCGTCGATCACCACCCCACTCACCCGCGATCCCTTCGGTATCGCTACCTCACCATTCACCATTACCGACGACGCGACCGATCCTTCAAACGGATCGCCCTCCTTATTTGAATACGAACTCACCGCCGTTGTCAGAATCACCGGAATCGTTCTTCCGCTCGCCACAACCAGTGGCTTCGGCGGTTCTGGAGGTGGCTCCGGTGCTGGCTGTTGCGCCTGCATCGATCCATTGTTGCCCGTTTGTCCCGGCTGACCCGTTCCACCCTGACCTGCTGTTCCCGTATTAGAATTCGCGCCTGGACTTCCTGCTGGCGCTTGATCCGCGGTGTTCGTCGATTTTCCGCAGCCCGCAAATGAAAGTCCCACGGCTAACACGCACATCATCCATTTATGTTTCATAAATCCTCCGAATTATTGCGGCGCGATCGTACGGGATTGTTACGCTGGGCTGGCGTATGGCCGTCAAGCCACTATCGGGATACTACCACCTTCGCAGCCTATCCGCCCCTCTTCAGAAAGGAGCAAGGGAACGCCATGTTGTGCCCTCCTTGGTTGCTCCCGCGTTCGCCACTTCGCAACGCACACGGCTCCTGCAAAAATATGTTCTTGGACATAACTGTTCATCGTGTTTTTATGCAGCCACTCTTTCACGCGACGCGGGGAGCAACCGCCATGCACAACGGATTGCTCCGGTTTCGCCGTTTCCTGCCGTTCTCATGCAAATTGGACGAACCCCGCCTCCCCCGATACAATTTCGCTCATGATGCCCGAAGCGCGTGTTGCGCCTCCCGTCGATTCCTCCGAAGCTACCCGCCTTGCCAGCGATCTCTACGGCCTCACCGCTACCGCAAACCGCCTTCCCGGCGAATACGACGACAACTTTCATTTGATCTCCGCCGATGGCCACGCCTTTGTCCTAAAAATCATGCATCCCGCCCGCGAAGAATCCTTCGTCGATATGCAATGCCGCGCACTCACCCATCTCGCCCAACGCGCACCGCACCTTGCGCTCCCTCGCGTCTGCCCAACCGCACGCGGCGCTCTCTTCGCCCTGCAGACAATCGCCGACGGCACCTCCCGCCTCATCTGGCTTCTCACTTTTCTTCCCGGCGAAACTCTCGTCAATGTGAAGCCCCATTCCTCCGAACTTCTCGAAAGTTTTGGCCGTCTTCTCGGGGAACTCGACTCCGCGCTCCTCGATTTTTCGCATCCTGCCGCCGCTCGCGACTTGAAGTGGGATATTTCCCGTTCGCTGTGGTCGCGCGATTATCTCCCGTACATTCGCGACCCGCAACGCCGCAATCTCGCTGCTCACTTTCTCGATCTCTTCGAAAGGGAAGTGCTGCCTCGTTTTTCGCAACTTCGCCGCAGCGTCATCTACGGCGATGCCAACGATTACAACGCACTCGTCACTCCGCCTTGGCCTCAGCCCCGCCAAGTCGTCAGCATCATCGACTTTGGCGACATGCATCACGGCCTCACCGTAGCCGAGATCGCCATTGCCGCCGCCTACGCTATCCTTGGCGAAAACAATCCGCTAGTTGCCGCAGCTTCCGTT
>DASXBH010000001.1:0-13361 GCA_036491775.1 Candidatus Acidiferrum sp. | reverse complement strand
TCCGGTATTATAGAAAGTCTCACCCTTCACGAACTCCTTGGGTTTCGCAAGAAACGAATTACAACTTTCCAGAGCCATCACGTAGAAGAGCCCGGTGTCCGGGCTATACGACGGCGAAAACCAATTCGTGGCTCCGTCGATACCTGGACAGATGTTGGTGCCTTCCGCAGTGGGAATTCGACCAGTGAGCATCGGCCGTCCGGCCGCATCGATACCCGTGGCCCAGTTCAATTTTTCCACGAAGGGAGTTGCCCGCAGAAACTTGCCATTGGTTCTGTCCAGTACGTAGAAAAAACCATTGCGATTAGCTTGGACCAGAAGATGCCGCACGGTTCCGTTCTCTTCCGTATCCAGCAGCACTGGAGTTTCGGTGGCGTCGTAATCGTAGAGATCGTGCGGCGTAAATTGAAAATACCATTTCAGTTTGCCGGTATCCGGATCGAGGGCCAGGACACAAGCCGTATACAGATCATCACCCGGACGGGAATCTCCCAGGAAGTCAGGAGCCGCGTTGCTGGTGGTCCAATACAGCGTGTTGAGCTGCGGATCGTAGCTGCCGGGCATCCAGGTGGTGCCGCCTCCATGCAGGTACGAGTCTCCGGGCCAACTGGAGGAACCAAATTCACCGGGTCCCGGAATTGTCCAGAAACGCCATTTGCGTTTTCCGGTGGCCGCATCATACGCCGCGACAAATCCCCGCACCCCCGAATCTCCTCCGGACGTGCCGACAATCACGGTATCCTTTACCACCAACGGGGCACTGGTCGCGCCATAGTGTTTGACTTTATCCGCGTAGGCCACGTCCCATAGCAGATTTCCAGAGCGAGCATCCAGCTTGAGCAAGTGCGCGTCGTCGGTTTCCACAAACACGGCATTCTGCCAGACGCCGACGCCGCGATTTTTGTGCGCGGCAGCGTCATCCAAAAGACCGGAGCTCACCGGCCGGTGGTAGTGCCAAATCTCCCTGCCGGTTCGCGCATCCAGGGCAAAAACGTCGTTCGAAGCAGTGATGAACATCAGCCCGCGAACCACCACCGGAGTGACTTCCAGGTTCTGAGTATTGCCGGGATGAAATACCCACGAAGTCGTGAGCCGGGCGACGTTTGCGGTATTGATGTTTTGCAAGCTGCTGTAGCGGCGTCCGGTATAGTCGCCGTTGTACGACGTCCAGTTTTCGCCGACCGGCTGCGCAATCAGGTCCTCGCCGGTAACGCGCGGAGAACCGCTAACCGGAGAACTGATCTGTTGGCCGAGCGCCGAGCTGCCACAGCACATCGCAACGAACAAGAAAACGAGCTGTTTTCCGACGCGCGATTTCACGTTAGTGGTCATCTTGCGCGCCAATGCGCACTTCCTGAAGCGCTCCTCGATCCACTCCATTCCGATCCACTAGATGCAGCGAAACTCGGGCGGCTTTTCCGCTCGGAACAACTTCCACCTGCAACGTGGCCAGGTCCACCGGAGTAACCTCCGCGACTTGGGCCGCGTTGAGAGCCGAGCCTCGCTCGTCGTAGAAGTGAGCAATGAGCCGGCCAGCATAAAACACGCCAAACGAACCGGAGAGCTTGACTTTGCCACCGTCAAGTCGCGATGCGTGAAGCGGGTGCACTAAAATTCCCGCATCGGTGACTCCATGGAAGTCGCTTTCCGTTCGGGTCGGAAACCAATCGGTGTCAAATCCACATTCTTCGCCGGGATTCAGGCGGCACATCGGGCTGTTGAGCTCGGCTTCCATGTAGTAGGGCGATTCTTTTGTGCCTCCAAAGGCGGCTTCGCCGTCACCGTTAAACCGCGTCTCCGGGCCGTTGGTCCAGAAGATCACCGAAGCGCGGCCGGGATAGGTTTTGTTTGCTTCGTACTGAAATCTCTCCACCATGGCGAACCGGCTGGTACCGTCCACCACCGCCAGCCACCCGGCCACGGAATCGATCCACAATTCGGCAGCCCAATGCGAGTAATGTACGGAAAAGAATCCATCATCTCGCACCGTGGCGGCCGGGTTTTCCGCCGGCCCGAAGCGCACGTGATAGTGATTGAGGTATCCACTGGCGGGATTGGTGGGAGTGAATCCCCAAATGTCGGGATTTCGCTTTGCGGGAACTCCCGCCATGCCAGTGTTGTACTGCGAGACCGATTGCATCGACCACTCCAGGGTGTGCCCGGTGATGTTCTTCATCCTGGCGCGAAATTGGATTCGGGGAGAGTCCGCGTCCAGGTTTATGGTACGGGCAAACTGGATGCCGGTCTGCGGGTCGGCCGGGCTGACCAGTTCAATCTCGCATCGCGGTCCTTCCGCCAATTTTTTGAAAGTATAAACGCCATCGTCGATCAAATCAGAGTTGCCCGGCCACTGATGCTCGTCCTGAGTGCCTTCCGGCAGCAGCCACAATTTATCTCCTCCATAGTTAAACCATTGGGCGGAGGTCGGAGGAAGATATTTGCCCCGGAGTTCTGGATTGACGAAGAGATAGTCGTGTCCGGCAAAGGCGACCTGCATCAGCCGGCCGCCATTCTGCGGCACCACGGTGAGCCGCACATATTCATTGGAAATCTGCTGTGCAGACCATCCGAAGTAGTCAACGGGCTCCACGCGGCAGGTGGCCTTCGCTGGCGCCGCGTCCTGGCTAAGGGTCGAGCAGGCTCCTAGAGTGAACGCCAAGCAGCCAAGCAGAAAGAGTCTCTCCCCTATGCCCAGCCGACGATGAAAATCCATATTCCTGCCTTCCTGGTGGTAGAATCCCCAAAACACACTTTGCCGGCGATAATGAGACAGCTATTTCACGATACGAAAACGAAAGAAATCGATATAAAACGAAAGAAAAGCGTTGGCGTCAAGACTTTTTCTATGTTAAATCGAGTCTGCCATTTTGTGTCGGAAAATCGCATTGCGCCAGGGAAATTCTTGAGAATCGCTCAGGCTGGCGTCTCGACCGGGTGAATTCCTTTTATTTGCGTGACGCGGATGGCAAGGCAACAATCCACAGGAGGCAGGGCAATGTCCAACGAGAATTCCAGTCGGCGATCGTTTGTGAAGCGGTTGGCGGCTGTGCCGCTGCTAAGCCAGATCGCGGCGCGTAGCCTTTATGCGCAGGCGGCTTCCGCTGTCGGTGTTGACCTGGCACAGAACGTGTACACCCGCCTGGGCGTGAAAACGGTCATCAATTGTCGCGGAACTTGGACTTATCTGAGCGGTTCGCTGGAATTTCCCGAGGTTCGCCAGGCGCAAGACGAAGCCTCCAAATATTTCGTCAACATGCTCGAATTGCAGCGCGGCGTTGGCCGCCGCTTGGCGGAATTAACCGGCGCCGAATCCGGCATCGTGACCTCTGGCTCCGCCGGCGCCATGGCCGCAGCCACGGCGGGATGCATGGCAGGCACCGACGACCGGAAAATCTGGCAGCTTCCGGACACTACGGGCATGAAACACGAAGTGATCATGATGGGGGGCCGCAGCGCCTTTGACAGTGCCATCCGCCTGACCGGCGCCAAGCTGGTTCTGGCGTATTCCCCCGACGAACTTTCCAAGGCAATCAACGACAACACCGCAATGATCTACACCACCGATCTGGGAGAGAAACTGCAGCAACAGTTGAAAGTGGCGAAGGACCGGAAAATCCCCATGTTGCTGGACGATGCCGCAGGCATTCCTCCAGTCGATAACGCCAAGCTGTACGCCCAGATGGGCATCGATATGTATTGCTTCTCGGGAGGGAAGGGCCTCCGCGGACCGCAGTGCAGCGGCTTGCTATTTGGAAAAAAGGATCTGATTGAGGCGGCATTGCTGAACAGCAGTCCGCGCGAAGGCGCGGTTTGCCGTCCGATGAAAGTTGGCAAAGAAGAAGTCATCGGCTGCCTCACCGCGCTGGAAACGTGGCTGAAGACGGACGAAAAGAAACTATATGCGGAATGGAACGCCCGGTTGGACCGGATCCGAACGCTTATCGAGACGGTTCCCGGCGTAAAAACCAGCACGTATGTGCCCGACGACGGAAACCGCTACCCGACCTTGAAAGTCTCCTGGGATATGCAAGGCTGGGGATACACCATTGCCGATTGCGTTCGCGATTTGCGGGCGGGCGAGCCCTGTATCGAAGTGCTTGGCACCGATAATCCAAGCCTGGTCACGGCAGTGCGCGAAGGCAATCCCAACCCGAATCGAAAAGAGCGCAAAGCCCCGGATCACATTGAGCTGATTTCCATGACCATCCAACCCGGCGAAGAAATAATTGTAGGAGAAAGACTACGGTCGATTTTGGGCGCGGCCCAGAAAAAACACAGCTGATAACGGGCAAGGGGAAAGAAGTGCCCAGGAGGATTTGGCCGGTGCTCTCAACTCGAACATCGCATGCAATACGGCTATTGTTTGTAATGCACGGTTTTGTGCTTTGTTCAGCGCTCCTCGCGCAAGAACGAGTGCGCGCCGTGGTGCCGCCGCAAAGTTCCCCAAAGCAATTTGTATCCCCGGCTGTTGACGCGGGCGACTACGTTTATGTTTCTGGGCAAGGACCGCGAAGCGCTGACGGAAGTTTGCCATCAACGTTTGCCGCGCAAGCGCGACAAGCCCTCGACAACGTCAAGGCAATCGTTGTGGCGGCCGGCTTGACGATGGACAACGTGGTGTACACGCAGGTGTATCTGACCGATGTCAGCAAAGCGCAAGAGGTGGACCGCGCCTTTGCGGAGTACTTTCCCAAGATTCCACCAGCCCGAGCCGTGCTGGGAGTCGCTAACCTGCCTGATCCCGCGATCCAGATAAATGCCGTGGCGGTCCGCGATCTGCAAGGCCGGCGCGCCGTTTTACCCGCGAACTATCCGCACAGCGATGCGTTCTCTCCAGGCATTCTGACGCACGACCGCTTGTTCATTTCCAGCATGGCGGGCGTCGATCCAGTGAGCGGCAAAATTCCCGATGATCCGGCAGCGCAAGTCGATCTGGCGCTGGATGGAATGAAAGCTGTCGTCAAGGCTGCTGGCCTGGAATTAAGCCACGTAGTCTTCGTCAACCCCTATCTGACAAAAGACATTCCGATGCGGGTGATGAACGAACATTACGCGCGCCGCTTTGAATTTGGCAACACGCCCGCGCGCGCAACCATTGAAGTGTCCAGCCTGCCGGGTGGCGCGCACATCGAATACACCGGCGTCGCGGTGCGCGATCTTCAAGCCCGGAAGGCCGTGCGTCCCAAGAACATGCCGCCCAGTCCGACCGCCAGTCCCTGCGTGTTCGCCGGCGAGACCTTATATTGTTCGGCCAAGAGCGGCTTTATCCCGGGACCACACGGCGGAGTTTACGCTCCCACCACGGCCACACAACTTCGCCAAACCATGCGCAACCAACTGGATAATTTGGAAGAGGCCGGAATGGATTTTAGCCAGGTGGTATCCACAACCGTCTATCTGGACAATCTCGCCGATACCAAGGAATTCGACAGCGTTTACGGTGAGTATCTGGGCCCGATCATGCCCGCCCGAACCACCCTTCAGCAAATCAGTCCGGACGACCGTAAAGCGGACAACGAAGGACACTTTCCGGATCTCGAGCAGGTCTCACTGATCGCCGTAAAGCGTTCCAGCCCTAAATAAACAGTGCCCTCGCGATCAGTTAAAAGAAGTAGTACGGCGGTCTAGCGCGACGTTCCGTTTCGCAGCTCTGGCATGATTTCATAAGCCTTCTCGAATTCAGCGCCAGCTTCCGCCTCTTTTCCCGCCTTCTGCAGCGCGAGGCCGAGATTGTAGTGAGCTTCCGCGTATTGCGGTTTCAGGCGCACCGCTTCCAGAAACTCAACCTGCGCACCTTTCGCATCGCCAGACTGCAACAGCACCAAACCTAAATTGTTGTGAATCTCCGCAAACGCCGGATCGCGTCGTAACAGTTCTCGATACACATTGGCCGCCCCCACAAAATCACCTTTCTCGCTCAGAACCAGCCCCAACTGCACGCGTGCGTCCACATATTGCGGATCGAGGCTAATGGCCTGCTTCAATTCCTGGATCGCTTCGTCGGGCCGCTGCAATTGTGCGAATGCCAGTCCCAGATTGTAATGCGCTTCCCGCAGATCGGGATCGCACATGACCGCGCGCTGCAGCTCCTCAAGCCCACGTTCGCGATCGTTCATCCGCCAAAGCAGCGAGCCATAACTGGTGTGTGCCTGCGCGTAATCCGGCTGCACCGCAATCGCTTTTTCATAATAAGAAACCGCGGATGCCGGATCATCTTTGCGCTCATACACCACTCCCAGGTAGTAGTAGCTGGTTGGGATCTCTGGACTTCGCTCGGCCGCCTCCTGAAACAAGCTTAGCGCCTTATCCACGTTTTTCTTCTTAAGCTCATCCACTCCCTGCAGGATCAGAAGTTTGGTTTGGGACAAGTGAATGCGGTAGTCGTGGAGGCCGCTCACTTCGCTAAGCTCTTTTTTGGCTTCCGCATTCTCGCCCTGCGCGTGCAACGTCAGCCCCAGGTTGTAGTGGGCCTGTTCATAATCGGGCTTGAGTTCAATGGCGCGCCGGAACGCCGCGATCGCGCCGCTCTTATCTCCCTCGGCCTTCAGCTCTTTGCCCAGATTGAATTGCGCTTCAGGATCGTCAGGAGCGAGTTCCACCGCTTTTCGAAACTGTGCAAGTGCTCCGGCGTGATCCCCTTGCCTGCGGAGAATTACACCCAGCATCATGTGCGCGTTGGCGTAACGCGGATCCAATTGCAGTGCACGGCGGAATTCCCTCGCGGCGGCGTCGGCATTTCCCAGTTGCGCTTCGGCCAGCCCCAAATCCAGATAGAGTTCTGCGGAAGGTTTCGCGGCAAGCGCACTCCGCAACTCGCGTACCGCATCCTGCGCATCATTTTGCTTGGAGTAGATTCGCGCCAGAAGCCGGTGCGCATCCACTTTGGCCGGCTCCAGAGTGACTGCAATCTTCAACTCCTTAATCGCCGCCGTCGCATCGTTCAGATCGAAATAGGCCGCGCCCAATCCGTAATGAGCCTCGGCCCACTTCGGTTTGAGTTTTAAGGCCGCCTGGAACTCCAGCACCGCCTGCGCCGGGCTCCCGCTATATTTCAGCGCCAGCGCCAAGTTGTAGTGGGTCAAAGCGTCGTTGGGCTCAAGCTTGAGAGCTTCGCGATAATTCGCGATGGCCTGATCCCAGGATTTCGCCTTGGAATAATCGAGGGCTTGTTTGCGGTAAGTCTCCGCAGTCTGGGCACGGCAAAGCCCTGGCAAAAGCACGGACAGCGCCACCACGGCAACAGTCAGAAGAATTCTGCAAGTCTGAGGATGGTGGCTCGTCCTGCAATTGCGCTTGGCCAATTTGCGGCTGCTTCCTATTGCCGGGATTGGTGCGCGCGCCAGCAACACCTCCACCGCGCAATAGCTCGTCTGCCGCGGCGGAGTAAAGCCAGGGGCGCTCCTGCCTACATATTACCAGTAGAATTTTGCGCTGACCTGCCCGATGCGGGGGTCGCGCGCGTTGGTGACAATTCCGAAGTTCGGATCGGAGATGTTTCCGGTTGGATTCATAAACTGCGCGTGGTTGAAGATGTTAAAAAATTCGACGCGCACATCAAACGCATAATTCTCGTGGATTTGCGTCCGCTTCAAAAACCCAAAATCGGTATTGTTGAAGCCAGGACCGTGGAAGAAGCGCCGGTTGGCGGTTCCAAACGTTCCAAAAGCACAGTTTTGAACGAATGCGCCGGTGGTCGGCACACATGGATCTGGATTCGTCGCCGAGGTTGGTTGCGGCGGGATGAAGTAACAACCAGTGTTGTCGGAAGTGGGACAATCCGGATTGGCTTTGCGCGGATTCAGGGTCACGACATTCCCGATCAAATTGGGCATATCCGTTGCCGAACTCCCAACCAGTGAATAATCTCCGTTGGCCTGGTTCAGCTGAATCGGAAATCCTGTCGAGAAACGGGTAATCCCTTGCATCTGCCAGCCTTGCGTCAAGCGCTTAGGTGCGTTGGGAAAAGCCCGGTCGAACGGGATTGCCCAGACGTAACTAGCCACAAAATTGTGCCGGATGTCGCTCGACGACAGGCCTCGGCTTATCTTCGGATTCTCGAAATTCACCAAGTCATTGAAGGCCGAAGAATCGTCCAAGCCCTTAGCGAACGTGTATGCCGCCAGGAATGTTATGTCACGGGCTTTGCGCTCGACCGTGATTTGCGCGGAGTTGTAAATCGAGTTGGCAGAGGTCAACGTGTAGGTATTCCCGGAGCCGTAACACACCTGCAAAGCCGATCCTGGGCAGAAATTAGGATTCAGGATCTGCTGCCTTGTGCTGTAAACAAATGATCCACTCGGCAATTGAAAAACGTCGTTCTCATTTCCCGGTCCGCAGCCGGAAGTTCCCGCGGTCGTGTCAGTCACGCCCGGAGTCGCGTTCAACTGCATGCACAATGCAGCGCTGCCGGGGTTCGATTCCCGCTGGGTGATCAGGTGGTGACCCTCGGTACCGACGTAGGCCAGCGTCAGCACCGTTGATTTCGTGAGCTCCCGCTGGATGGAAAGATTGAAGTGCTCCGCGTAAGGCAGCCGGTTGTGAATGCCGTAACCCGGGAAAAAGTTGAACGGCTCGTAAACTGAAAAGTCCAATGTCTTGTTTGATGCGGCGCCTGGAGTCGGAGCCGTAAACGGAAAGCGCTGCCCCAAGGACTGGCCCGTGGCTCGCACCACGAAGGGTTGGTCGAACAGCACCGATACCGGCGAGGTCCAATACAACCCGAACGGCGCATCGGCAACTTCGTAAAACAGGTTCAGGTCTTCGACGGACGTGTAGTAGAGGCCATAAGCAGCGCGGATACTGGTCTTGCCCGGGCCGCCGAATACTTTGCCCAATATTCCGTCCGAAAATCCTGGGGAATACGCCAATCCCAATCGCGGGCCGAAGTTGTTGTAGGTCGTATGCGCCAGGGTCTTGGGAATGCCAGGGTCCCCGGGAAACACCAAGCCCGTGGGAGCCAATGGAAAGACCGTAGACTGTTCCCCGGGAACGAAAGTCTGAATCTTTCCTTGGGTGTCGTACCACGGCATGCTCACTTCCCAGCGCAATCCCAGATTCAGCGTCAGATTGGGTTTTACTTTCCAGGAATCCTGAACGAAAGCACCGCCATACCGTGTGCGCGAATCAAGAAACTGTTCGGCGGCCTGCGTGTAAGGCGCGGAACAGCCGGTGCAGGTTGCGCCGAGCAGGTAATCCGCAAATTCTTGGCCAGTCACGCCCCCATTAAATGTGAAGCCCCCGTTTGGGTTGGCGAAGTTGCGTTCATTCACCTGCAAATAGCGGAATTCGCCACCGACCTTCAGAGTATGTCTGTTGATAAGTTTCGAATATACGTCACTCACCATATATGTCGTATTCGGCTGGAACGTGTTTAGCGTCGGCACACCGAGGTTCAGGCCAGAGTTGGAAAACATGATCTGCGGCACATACTCTTGGTATCCAGCAAGGGGCACGATACCGAGTGTGCCCTGACCCGTTACGAATCCAAGCGACGACAGGCTGGCGAAACTGCCAGCCGGATTGTCCTTGTGGATTGCCACACGGAAGAAGCTTATCCGAGCTTCGTTCACTGCCGTGGTTCCCAGAGTCTTGGTGTTGCTCATCACGAACTCTTGTCCACGCGATGGCGTGGTTGTCGGAAAGCCCGGCACACTTGAAAAGGCGCCAGTCGACTGGTTGACGTTGGCGCTTTCAACGTTGGAATTGTCAAAATGATAATACCAGGACCAATTGCCGGTCTTTTGGTTATTGAAGTCGACCCGCTCGCCGATTTTGTCGTCGTTGGCGATATTTCTCTCGCTGTTATTCGCATATGTCGAACCTCCCGGAAGATTCGGCGATGGAATATAGGGCAAAATTGCTTTGGACGGCGCGGACCACGCCGACTGCGGTATTACGCCACCTGGAAAAACGCAACCGTTCGGCGTAGTGGCCTGATCAACCCATGTGGTCGAAGTACAATTTATCGACGAATACGGTTCGTTTTGGCTAACCGTGTAACCTAAGCGCTGGGAAAGTACCTGCGCCCAGTAAGCGCCATCAATACAATTGGTCGAGGTCGGACACGTGCCGTCCGAGCCGTTCGGGGCCAAGAGCGAAGGGTCAAACTGGCCTTGCCGCTGGGCTGCCGTCGGCACCGTCACCACTCCGGTTTCCGCTCCTTGCACCTGCCTCGTCCCTTGATAATCCGAGAACCAGAAAAGCTTGTTCTTCCAGAACGGCCCACCCGCCGCATAGCCGAACTGGTTGCGCCGCAACTCCGACTTCGACGGTGCAAAGAAGTTCCGGGCATCCATTGCGTCGTTGCGAAGAAACTCAAAGGCGTCACCATGAAAACCGTTGGTGCCAGACTTGGTGATGGCGTTCATGACTGCCCCGCTGAATTTTCCATATTCAGCGTCAAAGCTGTTGGTGATCAGGCGAAATTCCTCCACCGAGTCCAGATTCGGCACCAAACCTGCCCCGAGGTTGCGCCCCTCACTGACGTCCCCACCGTTTACCAGGAAGGCGTTGGCCGTTTCGCGCTGGCCATTCACCGAAACGTTGCCGGAATTCAAAATGCCGGACACTGGGCGGTCCTGCTGAATTGTGGAAGCGGTGCCGGGCGCAACGCCCGCTTGCAAACCCAAGAGGTCGATGTAGCTGCGGCCATTCAACGGAAGCGCCAGCATCTTCTTGGAATCGATTACATCGCCCAATTGTGTGTTCTGCGTATCAACCTGCACCGCGTTGGCCGCGACTCGAATCTCTTCTTGGACGCTGCCCACTTTCATGGCGATATCGACGCGCAACTGATCGTTTACCTTCACCACGATGTCCGTCGCGACGTACTGCCGGAAGCCCGTCCCGGTAGCCGTCAGCTTGTAGGTGCCGGCCGCCAACGCCAGAAAACGGTACGTACCGTCGGCGGCGGAGACGGTTTCCTGTGCAAGGTTGGTTTCGGTATTCGTGACGGTGATGTGCACGCCCGCAATAGCCTTATCCGCGGGGTCATGTACCTCGCCCAGTATGGACCCAGTTACATCGGCGCGGGCGATCCCAGCGTCAAAAATCATCGCCGCAGTCAAAAACAAGCATAGAGCGAAGAAACAGTTGTACTTTCGCATTTATCCTCCCCCGGAGCGGATAATCGAAGCTATGAATTCTGGTAGCGAAAAAACCGGATCACGACTCTTGTCCCCAACCGCCCGGCAGGTTTCTTGCCCCTTCGAGAAGGCATTACACCCTGTCGGACGATACTCCCATGGGGCGAAAACATATTCCACACAGTGGAACCTGTCAAGCACCGAATAATTTATCGACAACCTGAAGTGCTCAACCGCAACTTCGTTCACTTCCCGTTACTGTGCATTTCGTTTACTAAGTACGGCACAAAACCACGCGTGCTGGTCTTCAGGCGATACACACTGGTAGTGGCCGTGATGTACAGCGTACTTAGATCCGCATCACCCCACGCCAGATTCGCGGGCTGCTCTGGGGTAAGAATCGTGCCCAGATGCCGCCCGTTTGCATCCCAAACCCAAATTCCACCTGGTCCGGTGACGAACACATTCCCTGCCACATCGACTTTCATTCCATCCGGGACACCTTCGCCTTTGCTCCCGGGCTCTTCTCCAAATACGCGCCCGTTCGCGAGCGTTCCTCCCGGCCGAAAATCGTATACACGAATATTCCGCTTCTCACTGTCATCCACGTAAAACTTCGTTCCGTCGGGAGAAAATGCCAGCCCATTCGGCTGCGAGAGTTCTGAGGTCAGCAACGTTACCTGGCCCTTCGAATCCAGCCGGTAAACACCCTGATACCGAAGTTCCTTTTTCTCGCCGGCCCGTAAATCCAGCGTCGGATCCGTAAAATAAATCGCTCCGTCTGGCCCCGTGACCACATCGTTGGGACTGTTGAAGCGCTTACCTTCAAACTTGTCCGCCAGCACTTTAAATTTCCCTTTGGCATCGATACGAATAATCGCTCGAAGGTAACTCGCGCAATCCAAAAGCTGATGTTGGCTATCGTAGGTATTTCCGTCCGGATCGCCGAGTGAGATCAACTCTTCCTTGCGGCCGTCGCTATAAATGCGAAAGATCTTGTTCAGCTCCTCGTCGCTCACGTACAGAAATCCCTTTGGATCCCAGACCGGGCCTTCGGTAAATCCCAGTCCACTCGCCAGCGTTCCCAGCGTGGCGTCGTGCGCGATCAGTTTCCAAAACTGCGGCGATTCCGCCTTTAACTCAAACTTACGAGGCTCGGTGCGCGGAGTGCCAGCCCACAATGCCGCCGCGGCCAGAGCGACAAACGCAAGCGTTAAGGAGCACTTTGCCGCACGTATAAGTTGTTTTTCTCGCTTCAGGGCCCGCTCCTCTAATTCAAAAACTCTTCTTCGCGCTTCTGCTTGCTGTGCGCAATTCCGGCTATATACGCCGCGACTGCGTCCAACTCCGCGGCATTCAACTTCGAGCCGTAGTCGCTGGGCATGAGAGATTCCTGCCGGTAATTAAACTGGGCCAAATCTGATTTTGAAAATAGATGGAAATCACCATCCAAAGACTGCAACTGTAAAGAGAAGTTATCCTCGTTTCGCACTACACCCGAGTACACTTTCCCGTCTTTCGTGGTCACTTCGGCGCCTCGTCCGCGCGGCCCCGCAGCCTTTTGCGGCCCCACGATTGCCGCCCGAATTTCATCGAAGGAATGGCTTTCGCCGTAATTCGAAAGATCGCGACCCAGAAATCCCCCGACGCCGTTCACCATGTGACAGCTCGAGCAACCGGCTTTGCCAAAATAAAGTTCCTTCCCCATTTCCGTATTCCCAACGATCGCCGTTCCCGCGCTCTTTCCCTGCAAGGTCCGTATGTAGCTCAGCAGGACGGAAAGCTTGGCGGTTCCGAGTCCGGCAAAGGGCGGCATACCCTTCTCAGGAATACCCGCACGCAGAATCCGTAAGAGGTCGTCGTCAGAAAGCCGCGTAATCTCAGGCCTGGTTGCGATGTCTGGCGCGCGTTCGCCCCCTCTTCCATCTAATCCGTGGCAGGATGCACAGACCGAAGCGAAGATCTGTTGACCGGCAGACGCCGAAGCGGCCGCTGGCGCTCGTTTCGCGCCGGCGTGCTGTCCTTCCTGTACCACCGCGGCATGGAGAGTTAGCGCTGCGAACGCAGCGACGGTTGCCGCTCGGATCATCGAAATTCTCATTAAAACAGAGCCACACCTGTCAATTGGAATCCGCACCCCGAAAATGACCGTACCCACGATTTTCAACTGGTGAAATCTCTACTCTAGTGATAAAAACTCCACTGGTGCGTAAGCAAATAGCCCACCCGCGAGGAATGTGTCAACCATTTTCTTTGCAACGGCTGTATTGAGATTTT